>NZ_KV816932.1:219615-235572 GCF_001814485.1 Rothia sp. HMSC066G07
CACCGTAGCCTGCGCCACCACCTGCGGAGATGACGGACTCGTAGCCGTTGAAGTTGAAGCCGATGGAGGAGTACTCGAGAGCGTAACCGGTACCGTTGTGGGTACCCTCTTCCTTCTTGGTGCGATCGTTGTTGTCGATCAGGTAGGAGTAGGATGCTACACCGTCACCACCGGCACCGGTGAAGCCGGAGCCACCGTTGTTACCGGACTTGGAGGACTGGTAAATCTCCTGGTTGTTGGCGGAGGAGAAGCCCAGAACACCGTTCGGGGACTTGCCGGTGTGCAGAGCGGTCTTAGCACCACCGTTACCACCGATACCGTTTGCGCCACCTTCACCGGCCTCAACGGTTTCGCGGATAGAGTTGTCAGCGTCGTAGATACCGAAGCCTTCAAGACCTGCAGAACCCGATGCACCGTCAGCGGAACCACCGGTGGAACCGAAGATGATGTTGCCGTTGCGCTTTGCGCCGGAGGGCCACTGCCAAGAAGCGGTCACTGCGCCAGCTTCCATGTACTGGGGGTTGTTGTTAGCGCCACCGTTGTTGATGAAGCCAGCGCCACCGCCGCCACCTGCAACTGCAACGGGGGTACCGTTGACGACCAGAGCGGAGGAGCCACCACCGGAAGCGGAGTAGGTAATACGCTTCAGGGGGGAGTTAGCGGGCCAAATAGTGTTGACCTGCTGCATGATGCTGGAGGGGATGGGGTTGGGCAGGCTGGAGGAACCACCGTTACCGTAGCCCTCACCACCCTCAGCTGCAGTCAGGGGGCCGTTACCAATACCACCGGCTGCGCCGATGAGCTGAACGGTCTGGCCTTCCTTGACCTCGATGATACCGGTGATCTTAGCACCGGAGCCTGCTGCCATATCGTCGTAGTTGGTACCACCAGCGCCACCGACGACCTCGAACTTAATCTTGTCGACCAGTGCGGGAACAACGAAGGATGCGGTGCCCTTAGCACCGGATGCGGCGCCGTTTGCGGAGTAAGCTACGGTCTCTTCCCACTCACAAACAGTGGAGGAAGCGAAAGCGGGAACTGCAGCAGATGCTGCGACAACCGGAGCAGCCCATGCTGCGCCAGCGACAACCTTGCGGCGAGAAATGTTAGTAGACATGTATGTCCTTCGAGAGTGATGTCATTTTGAGGAATAAAAGTTATCACCCGCCGTCGTGCGCGGCGAAGAACGTCACCTGATGAGATTCGAGTGAGTGAAGTAGGCTTGCGCCTAACCTCTGGTGATAACGACATAATGCTGTACTCCGCTCCCCTACATAGGGAGACGCGCTTCAGAACGCTTGGTGTTCGTTCTGTAAGGCCTTAGACCTCGGGCGCAGATTTCGGGTACGGCTAAAACTATACCCATCAAGAACCTATCCCGCAATGGTTCCAAAAATGGTTTGATGAGGGGGTTTCCCTTAAACTCTCCGCCTTAGTTGAAGGTTTTTCAACCAAAATAGGTTACTTAAGGGAGTTACAGGTCTCTTAAACCCGAATTCGAACCCCATACAACCCCAAACCCTCAAGCTTTAGTTGAATAAATAATCTACAAAAAAGTAATCAAGGTCACTAAAAATAGATGTTTTTAGCGTGTCACACACACGCAAGCACACACCCACACACACAAACCCACAGAATATTCCTGCATGTGAGAGCACAAAAGAGGCCCCAACCCCTCACAAACACCCAGATACACTGGAAACATGCCCCTCAAGCACACCGAACCCCAGAAGAACCCACAGAACAGCACCGAGACAGCCGAATCAGGCTACGCCGTAACGCATACCCGCGGCCGCTCAGAAAACAGCGACCTACCCGCCGACGCAATCAGCGCCTCCAGCCGCGTGCAAAACTACATCAGAGACAAACGCAGCTGGATGAACGTCCTCGTCGTCGCACACATGCAGTTCTTCTGCTGCATGCTCTCCGTTGCCTTCGTCAACAACTACGGCTGGATCCCGCTCATCTCCGCGCTCTGCAGCACCACCGCGCTCTACTTCCGCTACCGCTTCCCCTACGGCAGCATCTACGTGGTCATCGCGGCGCTCTGCCTCACCCTCGTGGAGCCCTTCCCCGACTCACTCGCCATCACCTGCTACCCGCCCGTCAGCCTCGCCGCCTACCATATCGGTCGGCACTGGACCCGCCGCGCCCGCTTCCGCGGCCTCATTCTCGGCTGGGTCGGCGCACTCGCCGTCACCGTGCAGGCCTCGCTCTCGTTCCTCTACCACTGGGACGACATGCCCGCCCGCATCTTCATCTCCCTGATGCTCGGCGTGCTCTGCGGATCCATCTTCACCGTCTTCTGGTTCCTCGGCGACTCCCGCCGCATGCGCGAACTGCGCAGCGAGGAATTCAAAGAACGCGCCCGCCGCCTCGAATACGAGCAGGAACAGGAACGCCGCCTCGCAGCGCAGGACGAACGCACCCGCATCGCCCGCGAAATGCACGATATTGTGGCGCACTCGCTCTCCAGCATTATTTCCCAGGCGGACGGGGCACGCTACGCAGCCGCGAGCACCCGCACCGCACGCGCACAGCAGGTAGAACAGGCAAAGCAGGCGGGTCAGGCTCAGCAGCAGAATACGCCGGATATTGCGGAGCAGACCCTCGAGCTCATCGCCGAGACCGCCCGCGACTCCCTTACCCAGATGCGTTCCCTCCTCGGGCTGCTCCGCACCGACGAGGCGATCGCCTACGCGCCCGTGCCCACCCTCAACGATGTGCCCGGCCTCGTGGAGCAGAGCCGCCGCGCCGGACTACCCGTCACCTTCACCGGAATCACCGGCACCGGAATCACCGGCACCATGGCACGCACCCTACCGCAGGGTGCCGAACTGGCGGCGTACCGCACCGTGCAGGAGGCGCTCACCAACGCGCTCAAGCACTCCCCCGGCGCCGCAACCACCGTCGCCATTCACTGGGGTAAGGACGGCCTGCAGTTGTGGGTTCAGAACGGCCCGGTTTCCTCTGCCGCGGCTCAGCACATTGCCCGCCCGGTACCCGGTAGCGGTAACGGTCTGCGCGGCATGAGCGAGCGCATCGCCCTCTACCACGGCACCCTCACATACGGTCTGCAGCCTGATGGCGGCTGGCTCGTTGAGGCGGCGCTGCCCTACCGCGACCTCTAATAACGGTGCCCTCTACTACCTCGTGATCTAGGATTGAAACTATGTACTCTTCTGCACCACAGACTTCTGCACCACAGACCACCCAGCCGATTCGCGTGATGCTCGTTGACGACCAGCGCCTAGTGCGCGGCGGCCTGAGCATGCTCGTCAACTCCCAGCCGGACCTGCAGGTCGTCATGGAGGCTGATGACGGCCTGGCGGCAATTGACGTTTTTGACCGCATGGTGTCTGAGGGGCATGCGCCGCAGGTCATCCTCATGGATGTGCGTATGCCGCATTGCGACGGTCTGGAGGCGGCGCGCCGCATCCTGGAGCGTGACGCTCAGCGTGGCGTGGCTGAGGAGGAGCGGGTGCGCATTATTATGCTCACGACCTTTGATATTGACGAGTACGTGTATTCGGCGGTGCGTGCGGGCGCGAGCGGGTTCTTGTTGAAGGACACTCCGCCGGAGCAGCTGCTGGAGGCGATTCGTACGGTGCACCGCGGCGATGCGGTGATTGCGCCGTCTGCGACTCGCCGCCTGTTGGAGCATATGATTCCGGTGCTGGACTCCCCCGCCCCTGTTGCTCCTGTTGTTCCTGCCGCCGAGTCTGTTCCTGCTATTCCCCCGGCTGCTGGTTCTGAACTTCCTAAGGCGACGTTTATTCCGGCTGAGCATGCAAGCTTTGAGCCTGTGCAGGATTATCCGCATCGTGAGTTGATTGAGCAGTTGTCGCCGCGTGAGTTTGAGGTGCTGGGTTTGATTGCGCGCGGCTTGTCGAATGCGGAGATTACGCGGGAGCTGGTGCTTTCGGAGGCGACGGTGAAGACGCATGTGTCGCATGTGTTGGCGAAGTTGGGTGCGCGTGATCGTGTGCAGGCGGTCATTATGGCGTATGAGGCGGGTATCGCCCACTAGCACTCTCCTGCGTTTGCTCCCCTTATATAGGGCACACCATATAGAGGACACGGCAAAGCCCCGGCGGGCGCCTCCTTATCGGGGCACCCTCCGGGGCTCTTTAGTTAAGTGGTTTCTTGTATCTCATCGATGATTCGCTCAAAGTCGCTCATCAGCTCAGGCAACTTCTTATAGCGGCAGCTCCACCATGTCCGGTTCAGCCTCCGCGTAGATGCGGGGGCGCAACCGGGTGACCATATCCACGCTGCGGCCGGTCAGCTGTTCAATACGGTGCTGAGCGTCCACCATCTGCATGAACTCGTCAAAAGGAGCTACACCCGGCATCTGCACCAGAAAATCCAGGTCGCTCGTTTCGGTCAGCTCACCGCGGGCGGCGCTACCGAAGAGCCGGGCACGGCGCACACCAGCGTCACGGAGGATCTGAAGAACCTCCGCTTCATGGGGTAGCGTGTACCCGCGACGCAGATTGGGGTGGCTAGTACTCATACACCCATCATACGCGCAAAGCCATGCTACAGGTCAGCTCCAAGAGTCTGAGAGCACAAGCACGGCAGACTAGAGGACACAGTGAAGCCCCGGCGGGCGCCTCCTGATCGGGGGCACCCTCCGGGGCTTTCTCACGCCGAGTATCCGGAACTACACCGAATACTGTGACTATGCCGGGTTAGCCGCGCATACCCTCAACCGGGGACATGCGAGCCGAACGAGCCGCAGGCAGAGCCGAAGCGAGCATCGCGGCGAGCACACCCACCATGAGGATGACTACGTACCAGACGTACGGCAGGTCAAGCACCAGCGGGGCGGAAGCACTCATGGAAGACATAATAATCTGCGCCGAGAGGCTACCAATCACCGCACCGGAAACCATACCGAGCACCACAGCGGCGAGCGTAATCAGAATCGCCTCAATGGAGATCATGCGGCGCAGCTGCTTGCGGGACAGACCCAGCGAACGGAGCATCGCGTTCTCGCGGCGGCGTTCGTTGACCGACAGGGTCATCGTGTTCGCCACACCAATGATGGAGATGACCACTGCGAGCATGAGCATCACCAGGGTGAAGGTCAGCATAACGGTCAGCAGCTGGTCGTAGGTCTGACGTTCCTGCAAGCCACCGGTGAAGGAGCTGTCAGGGCTGGCTCGGTTCAGGTCAGCCTGCAGGGTCGCGTTCTCGCTACTGGTCAGCGGGGAGGCGGCGCGCACCAGAACGACGGTGTCGTTACCGGTTGCCTGGCTGGTGACAGTCAGGTGAGCTGCCTTTGTCTGAGCTTCCTTGTCACCGCTGGCGATTGCTTCTTCCAGGCGCTTCTGAGCTTCCTCAGCGGCAGGGTTGGCAACCTTCTGCGGGTTCTTGGCGTCCTGCAGCTTGGCGGCGGTGGCAGGGTTGACAATCAGCAGGTGCTGCTTGGTTGCGGACTTGACGGGCTTGAGTTCCACTTCGCCGAGCGGGCCGTGTGCCTTCAGACGGCTGGACTCATTCAATCCAGCGGACTTCCAGAGGCCCTGCGGTACGAGCACGGTGTCGTCAGCAAGGTTCGAGTTTTCGCCCGGCAAGATTGCCTTCAAATCGGAGGAGCTCAGCGCCACCAGGTCGGAATTCTGGTTGGCGGTCTGGCCTTCGTACTCGACGGTGTAGTCAACCACACCGGCTGCGTAACCGACGGCGGATGCCTGAACGTTCTTAATACCCTTGACCTTGGAGGCGATTTCCTCCGCCTTGGTCACGGTGGAGGCAGCCTCGGACTGGTCGTACGAGCTGTACTTTGCCTGCGCAGAAATCGGGTACTGCTGATCCAAGGCTTTGGTCAGCGAGGCGCTCAGCACCGAGTAACCGGTCAGCACAGTCGATACGACCAGGGTACCCACCAGCACGGCACGACCGGTGGAGACGGTGCGCTTGGGCGAACGCAGCGCGTTGGCGAGCGCCAGCTTGCCGGTCTGGGTGCGGGTGACCTTACCGAGGGCACGTACCAGCGGCGGCAGCACCAGCGGGGTGATGAGGAAGACCGCAATACCGAGCAGCAGTGCGGCCCCCATCATGAGGAGGATGGCCTTATTGCCGGCACCCTCACCGGAACCCTGGTTCTGAGCCAGCATAACCAGGCCGATACCTGCGGCACCGAAGACCAGACCCAGGATCGGGCCGACCTTGCCGGGCTTGCGCACCTCAAGGTTGGTGTGCTCGCTCATCGCGCTGATGGGCGAGATGCGCAGGGCGCTTCGTGCCGGGGAGAGCGACGCCAGAACCGTAACGATGGTGCAGATCAGGGTACTGATAATCACCGGGGTGATCGTGTAGGAGATCATGATGGTCGAGACCATGCTTCCCACCAGCATGCCGACCGGGAAGGTCAGCAGTGCACCGATGAGGGAGAACACCACGCCCACGGTAATGGATTCGATGAGTAGCATCCGTACGAGGGAGCCGCCGCGGGCACCGAGGGTGCGCAGCAGAGCCAGTTCACGGATGCGCTGGCCGACCAGCACCGCGAAGGTGTTGGAGATGACGAACGAGGAGACCAGCAGAGCCAGTGCCGCGAAGGCGCCCAGAACCACGCTAATGGAGGTGAAGACCGTGGAGATGGTCTTCTGGTAGTCCTCCAGCAACTTCTGACCGGTCATGACTCGCGGGTCGTTCTTGGTGTCGCCGCTGCTGAGGGTATCCTGCAGGCTCTTGAGTTTGGCGTCGGTTACGCCGTCCTTGAACTTGAGGTAGATGAGGTTCGCGCCAGCCATGCTTCGGTAGCCTGCCGCGGAGCTCTTGTTTTCTGCCTCAGATGCCTTCAGGGTGGCTTCGCCGAGGCTGGTGCCGCCAATGAAGACAGCCTGGTTGGTGGTGGAGCCTTCAAAACCGGGGTCGAACAGACCGACGACGGTGTATTCGGCGGTCTTATTGGTACCGGGAGCGCTGACGGATTCCACAACGTCGGTGCTGGTGACCTTGCCGTTCAGCGAGAGGTTGTGCTTCTTCGCGAAGTAGGTAGAGACCATGATTTCGTGGTCGCTACTGGGGATTTTGCCCTGCACCTTGTACGGGAAGAGACTCGAGTCGGCGGGCAGCTGGTCGTACTGCACGGGGGTTTTCTGGTCGCCGGTACCGATCGAACCCGTGACGGCGTACTGCACCCAGTAGCCGGAGAGCAGGTCGCTCTGCTCCACTTTCTGAATCTGGTCACGCGTCAGGTAGATAGAGGTGCTGTCTTGACCGTCGCTGGTTGTAGCGGCGGAGGCGACGACCGCCTCGGCGCGGGAGAGCACGTCACCAACGGAGGAATTGACGGTCGCCTGCAACGAGTTGGTGAGCATCATAATGGCGGCGATGAAGAAGGATGAGATCGCGATGCCTATGCCCGTGAGGATGTATTTTCCTTTGGAGGCGCGCAGATTGGAGCGCGCCACCGTGTTCAGTGTGGTTGCCACGGCTTATCGACCTTCCAGCTGTGCCATTGCGCCGAGCACGGCGTCGTAGGTGGGTTCGATCATTTCGCCGGCGACCATGCCGTCCTTGATGAAGACCACGCGGTCTGCGTAGGAGGCGGCGTTTGCGTCGTGGGTGACCATGAGGATGGTCTGTGCGTGATCGGTTGCGGCGGCACGCAGCAGGCGCAGCACCTCGGCGCCGGAGTTGGAGTCGAGGTTACCGGTCGGTTCGTCGGCGAAGACCACTTCGGGGCGTGCGAGCAGTGCACGCACGATGGCGACGCGCTGCTGCTGACCGCCGGAGAGCTGTTCGGGGCGGTGGTCGAGGCGGGTTTCCAGGCCGAGGGTCTTAACCAGGTAGTCGCGCCACTGCGGGTCCGGCTTCTTACCGGCGAGGCCCAGGGGCAGGTCAATGTTCTGGCCCGCGGTGAGGGTGGGCACCAGGTTGAACGCCTGGAAGATGAAGCCGATGTGTTCGCGGCGGAATTCGGTGAGGGCGTTGTCCTTCAGACCGAAGCGCTCGGTACCGCCAATACGAATGGAGGTTGCCGGGTTCGGGTCGGGGGTGTCCAGGGTTGCGATGGTCTGCATCAGCGTGGACTTACCCGAGCCGGAGGGACCCATAATGGCGGTGAACTTGCCCTGCTCAAAGTCGACGGAGACGTTGTTGAGTGCGTGGACGGTTGCTTCACCCATGCCGTAGGTTTTGGAAAGGTTTCGTGCGGAGACGGCAACCTGTGCCGTCTGTGCGTGAGGAGTTGTCGTAGTCATAGTTCAATTATTTCACGCAGCATGGCGCTGACTACAGGGTTTTTCTCATCCTCCAGGTTGATTTTGGTAGGTGTTCACCGGCTCTTGACCTGCGGATGCAGGGGCTATCGCTAATCCCACGGGCTGAGATGCGTCTAAGGCTGGCTAGGAGGGGTGCCGGCATCATCCTTAAGTATGAGTGGCGGCTTAACCGGCGTTCTCACTCGCACCCGTACCTCTATATACGTGCATGCGAAAAGCCCCCGGCTCCTCCCCCACGGGGGTCAGGATGCCAGGAGCTTTTCTCGCTATTCGCTATTGCAGAAGCAGCCTATTCCTTGGGCGCTTCGTAGCGCGGGAACACCGGTGCGGGTGCGGGCAGTTCGGTGCCGGGCACGAGCGCGGTGCCGAGGGCGGCGAACTGGCGGGACTCGCCTTCGGGTACGCCGAGCAGGGTCAGCAGCTTGGCGGTCGACTCGGGCATGACGGGCTGCAACAGCAGGGCAACCTGGCGTACGACCTCGAGGGTCACGTACAGCACGGTGTTCATGCGCTCAAGCTCGCCGTTCTTGCGCAGGGTCCAGGGCTCCTGCTCTGCAAAGTAGGCGTTGGTGTCTGCGAGGACGGTCCAGATGCGGTCGAGTGCGCGGTGGAATGCCTGCTCGTCGAAGTCTGCACGGACAGGCTCGTAGAGGGCTGCCGCCTCGTCGAGGATCTTGCGGTCGGCTTCGGTGAATTCGCCGTGGGTGGGTACGGCGCCGCCGCAGTTCTTGGCGACCATGGACAGCGAACGCTGGGCGAGGTTGCCGAGGTTGTTTGCCAGGTCGGAGTTGATGCGGTTGATGATGGACTCTTCGGAGTAGGAGCCGTCCTGACCGAAGGACACTTCACGCATGAGGAAGAAGCGCACCGCGTCCAGGCCGAACGCGTCGACGAGGTTTGCGGGGTCGACGACGTTACCGACGGACTTGGACATCTTCTCGCCGTTGACGAGCAGGAAGCCGTGGCCGAACACGCGCTTGGGCAGTTCGATTCCGGCGGACCACAGGAATGCGGGCCAGTAGATGGAGTGGAATCGGGTGATGTCCTTACCGATGAGGTGCAGGTCGGCGGGCCAGTACTTGGCGAACAGTTCGTTGTCGGTGTCGGGGTAGCCGAGGCCGGTCAGGTAGTTGGTGAGGGCGTCGACCCACACGTACATGACGTGCTTGTCGTTGCCGGGTACAGGTACGCCCCAGTCGAAGGTGGTGCGGGAGATGGACAGGTCGTTGAGGCCGCCCTTGACGAAGGAAATCAGTTCGTTGCGGCGGGATTCGGGGTAGACGAAGCCTTCGTTGGCGTAGAGTTCGAGGAGCTTGTCGCCGTACTTGGAGAGGCGGAAGAAGTAGGATTCTTCTTCGGTCCATTCGACTTCGGTGCCGGTGGTGATGGCGTAGCGCTGGCCGTCGCGGACTTCGGTTTCGTCTTCTGCGTAGTAGGCTTCGTCGCGTACGGAGTACCAGCCGGCGTACTTGTCGAGGTAGATGTCGCCGTTTTCTTCCATGCGCTTCCAGATGGCCTGGGATGCGACGTAGTGGTCGGGGTCGGTGGTGCGGATGAAGCGGTCGTAGCTGATGTTCAGCGCGTCGTTCATTGCTTTGAAGCGTGCGGAGTTCTCGTCGGCGAGTTCCTTGGCGGTCTTACCGAGTTTTTCGGCGGTGGTCTGCATCTTCTGGCCGTGCTCGTCGGTGCCGGTCATGAAGCGCACGTCGAAGCCGTCGAGGCGCTTGAAGCGGGCTAGCACGTCGGCTGCGATGGTTTCGTAGGCGTGGCCGATGTGCGGGTTGCCATTGGGGTAGGAGATGGCGGTGGTGATGTAGAACGGAGTTGCAGTCATAACTTTCAGTTTACCGCAGTCTTAGGCGCGACTCTCACCGGGGTTACACTCTGATACGCGGTGGCTCATTGCGTGTGGGTGGAGGCTACCACGCCGCATGTTTCCTCCGCGCCTACGCAGGGGCACCCGTCACCCGGACGCTCCGCCCCTCCTTGCTTCGCTGCGGAGAGCGTCCGTGTGACACCCTGAGGGCGCTTCCGGAAAACACGGCGCACCAGCCTAAACATCCAAGCCGCCAAGTAGCAGACCAAACCGCGACAGCCCTCCCCCGCCCACATGCAAAACACCAACCGCCAAGCAACACACTAAATCGCGACAGCCCTCCCCCGCCCCAGTTCGCTAGGCACGGGGCGCACACCCAAACCACCGCGCAGCTACCGCAACCCCGGCGGGATAACGTGCCCCTGCCGAACCCGCAGAAACCATCTGAGGAATCGGTGTCGTCCGTAGTGACATCAGGGTGTCCGAGCTCTGCGAGGACAGGTCCCCCTGTAGGAACGAGGACGAACACCGATTCCTCAACCCATGAAGCCTGCATTTCAAGGGGAACGCAAAAATCCCGCTGATTCCGAAGAATCAGCGGGATTTTCTGTAAAGTGCGCCCCCTGGGACTCGAACCCAGAACCCATTGATTAAGAGTCAATTGCTCTGCCAATTGAGCTAGAGGCGCTTATTTGTTTTTCAAGGTTTCCCTTGCAACAAGTAAATACTATACGGCATTTTGTGAGTGCCCGCAACTCGATTAAGCATGAAATGCATCACATATTTGTTGAGTGTTGTTGTTCAGCTTGAAACAGCAAGAATCCGGCGCCCCGCCCCTCCCCTGTGCGGGGTGTGGGTGGAACGCCGGATTCTTAGAAAGCTATTGCTGAGCTACCGTTTAGCGAGCGACGGAACCTTCGGTGTAGTCGTCGTCAACGGAGTTCCAGGAGAACAGCTCGCGCAGCTTGCGGCCGGTTGCCTCGATGGGGTGTGCCTCGCCCTTTGCGCGCAGTTCCTTGAACTCGGGTGCGCCTGCAGCCTGGTCTTCCATGAAGCGCTTTGCGAAGTTGCCGTTCTGGATGTCTGCCAGGACAGCCTTCATGTTTTCCTTGACCTCGGGGGAGATTACGCGGGGGCCGGAGACGTAGTCGCCGTACTCTGCGGTGTCGGAGATGGACCAACGCTGCTTAGCGATGCCGCCTTCGATCATCAGGTCAACGATGAGCTTGAGCTCGTGCAGAACCTCGAAGTACGCGATTTCGGGCTGGTAGCCAGCCTCGGTCAGGACCTCGAAGCCGTACTGGACGAGCTGGGAGGTGGAGCCACAGAGGACTGCCTGCTCGCCGAACAGGTCGGACTCGGTCTCTTCGGTGAAGGTGGTCTTGATGACGCCTGCGCGGGTTGCGCCCAGTGCCTTTGCGTAGGACAGTGCCAGTGCGAGTGCTTCGCCGGATGCGTCCTTCTCAACTGCGACCAGGGCGGGAACGCCGCGGCCTGCTTCGAATTCGCGGCGGACGGTGTGGCCGGGGCCCTTGGGGGCGACCATTGCCACGTCGACACCCTCGGGTGCGGTGATGTAGCCGAAGCGGATGTTGAAGCCGTGTGCGAAGAACAGTGCGTTGCCGGGCTTGAGGTTCGGCTCGATGCTCTCTGCGTAGACCTTTGCCTGGACCTGGTCCGGGGTCAGGATCATGATGACGTCTGCTTCTGCTGCTGCTTCTGCAACGGTTGCGACGCGCAGGCCTTCTGCCTCAGCCTTGGCACGGGACTTGGAGCCCTCGGACAGACCGACGATGACCTTCACGCCGGAGTCACGCAGGTTCAGTGCGTGTGCGTGGCCCTGGGAGCCGTAACCGATAACTGCTACGGTGCGGCCCTGGATCAGGGAGAGGTCTGCGTCGTCGTTGTAGAAAATGGTTGCTGCCATTTCTTCTCCTCAGTAAGTTTGGTATGCGGCCCAGGCTGGGCTCAACATTCACTATTCTACTTGATAGCTGTTTAGTTGCGGGCTGTCGAGATTACTTCTCAGCATCTGAAGTATCCGGAAGGTCTGTGAGCCCATAGGGGCGGGTATCGCATCGCTGCCGGTTTTCCCGGTTGTGGCGGTGCGATACCCGACGCTATTTCCCGCTGGTGCGGGGTTGGTGTGGCACCCTGGTGGGTGTTAGATGCGCTCGCGCTAGATACGTTCGCTCATGGCGCGGGGGCCACGAGTGAGGGCGATAGTGCCGGCGCGAACAATTTCGCGAACGCCGTAGGGTTCGAGAACGTCCAGCAGTGCGTTGAGCTTCTCCTGGGAGCCGGTTGCCTCGATGACAAGGGACTCGGGGGAAACGTCGATCACGGATGCGCGGAACAGGTCGGCTGCCTGAACGATCTGCAGGCGGACTACGGGGTCTGCCTTGACCTTGATCAGGATGTGGTCGCGCTGGGTGGAGGAGTCGGTGGGAAGCTCGACGACCTTCAGCACGTGAACGAGCTTGTTCAGCTGCTTGGTAATCTGCTCGATGGTGTGAGCGTCACCCTCGGTCACGACGGTGATGCGGGAGACACCGGGGTTTTCGGTGGGGCCCACAGCCAGGGAGAGGATGTTGAACAGTCGGCGGGAGAACAGGCCGGAGACGCGGGTGAGAACGCCCGGCTTATCTTCTACCAGAACGGACAGAGTGTGCTGAGACATTAGTTCTCTCCCTCACGATCGAACTCGGGCGAAGTGTTCTTCGCAATCCAAATCTTGTCATTAGATACGCCTGCCGGGACCATGGGCCAGACGAGGGCGTGGGGGCTGACGGTGAAGTCAATGACCACGGGGCGGTCGTTGATTTCGAGGGCAGCCTTGATGGTTGCGTCCACGTCTTCGTCGCGTTCGCAGCGGAAGGTTGCGCAGCCGTATGCTTCGCCGAGCTTGACGAAGTCGGGGATGCGTACGGTGCCGTGGCCGTCCTTCAGGTCGGTGTTGGAGTAGCGCTCGTTGTAGAACAGAGTCTGCCACTGGCGCACCATGCCGAGGGAGGAGTTGTTGATGATGGCAACCTTGATGGGGATGTTGTTCTGTGCGCAGGTGACCAGCTCCTGGTTGGTCATCTGGAAGCAGCCGTCGCCGTCGATAATCCACACGGTGGATTCGGGGTGTGCGACCTTTGCGCCCATACCTGCGGGCACGCCGTAGCCCATGGTGCCGAGGCCTGCGGAGCTGATGAAGTGGCGGGGGCTTTCCTGCTGGATGTAGTGTGCGCCCCACATCTGGTGCTGGCCAACGCCGGTGACATAGTATGCGTCGGGGCCGGTGAGGGCGCTGATGCGCTCGAGAACGTACTCGGGCGAGCCGAGGCCGTCGTTGGGCTTCTCGTAGCCGAGCGGGTAGTCCTTGCGGATTGCGTTGAGCTCGTTCCACCATTCGGTGAGGTTCGGCAGCTGCTGTGCGAACTCGGTGGAGAGCAGGTCGGTCAGCTCGGGCAGGACGTACTTGAGGTCGCCGACGATCGGCACGTCTGCGAAGCGGATCTTCGAGATTTCTGCCGGGTCAACGTCAATGTGGATGACCTTAGCTTCGGGTGCGAAGGAGTCGAGCTTACCGGTGACGCGGTCGTCGAAGCGTGCGCCGAGGGTGATGAGCAGGTCAGACTTCTGCATTGCGGCGACGGCGGGGACGGTGCCGTGCATACCGGGCATGCCGAGGTTCTGCGGGTCGGAGTCCGGGAACGCGCCGATTGCGTTGAGGGTGGTGACGACGGGTGCGCCGATGAGCTTAGCCAGCTTGTGGAACTCTTCGGAGGCACCGGAGCGTACCAGGCCACCGCCGACGTAGAAGACGGGGTGCTTGGATTCGGTGATGAACTTTGCAGCTTCGTGAATCTGCTTGGAGTGGCCGCGGGTGACGGGGGTGTAGCCGCGCAGCTCCAGGTCTTCGGGGATGCCGCGGTATTCCATCATGCCGACCTGTGCGTCCTTGGTGACGTCCACGAGCACGGGGCCGGGGCGGCCGGTGGATGCAATGTGGAATGCTGCAGCCAGTGCGCGGGGGATGTCCTGCGGGTCGGTGATCATGAAGGAGTGCTTGGAGATGGGCATCGCCATGCCGACGATGTCAGCTTCCTGGAATGCGTCAGAGCCGAGCAGCGCGGTGGACACCTGGCCGGTGATTGCGACGAGGGGGACGGAGTCCATGTTTGCGTCTGCGATTGCGGTCAGCAGGTTGGTTGCGCCGGGGCCGGAGGTTGCGATGCACACGCCGGTCTTACCGCTGGACACTGCGTAGCCCTGGGCTGCGTGGCCTGCGCCCTGCTCGTGGCGGACCAGGATGTGGCGGACCTTCTTGGAGTCGTACAGGGGGTCATAGGTCGGCAGAATAGCTCCACCAGGCAGGCCGAATACGTCAGTCACACCCAGGTCTTCGAGGGTGCGGACGATTGCCTGAGAACCGGTCATGCGTTCTGCGGGAGCGTTTGCCGCGTCATCAGAAGTGGAAAATCCCATGGTCATGGAAATGCCTCGTGTCTTAATGGTTCTTCGTTGTACTCAATGTTCTGCGTGGGTGTTGTGTGATCCGCACGCATCCTATGCCCGGGGGTACCAAGCTATAAAAAATGCCCCTCGCTGTTGGTGGTAGCGGTAGGGGCGCTCAGTCGCAGTGAATTGACCCTGCCACTCGCCCTAGGCGACGTCGACAAGGTTTAGAATTCGCTGGTACATTGCTGTCTTCACCCTTCTATGGTGAAGCCCGGGGCGGGGGTGAGTCAAATCTCTATGGGGTGTCGTGGTGGTTTTTACATGGAAACCCCCTAGTCAACCTTCTTCTTTCATGATGTGGACACATTGCACTTGTTTACACATTCCCACGTATTCATTTGAACAGGTGAGAAAAACTCGCATTTTTGGACGTCATGGCGCGTAATATGCGCGAATACTCGTGACCTTCGTTGGTTGCCCCGGTAGACTGAAACTATGACCGAACCGATCATCCCGGTCGCTGATGAGCTGACCGAAGCAAGTAAGTACGCAGAGGTTGTTGACCCCCGTAACTCTGTTGAGAGTGACGTGTTTTTGACGGGTGAGGAACTCATTCGGGTTCTGCACCCGGTTTTTGACGAGCAGATTATTAATTACGGTGCATACAATTTGGTGTATGCGACGGGCCGTGCGGTTTACCGTAATCCTGATTTGGCGTTGCATCAGTCTCCTGATCAGGGGCATTTTATTGTTGGGTATCAGGATGCGCCTGATGAGGTGATTATTGCTCCGGTGAATTTGCCGGCGTTGACGCCTGCGGGTACTGCTACGACGATTGATAATACGAATGCGCTGCATGCGTATCGTGTGGGTGATGATGCGGTGACAATCGAGTCGGTGAATGGTAGCTCGTTTTATCTGTCGTTTGAGGATAATGCTGAGGTTGCGACTCGTTTTGGCGTTGGCTTGTTGGAGCAGGGTAAGGACGTGGAGGATTTCCGCGAGTTTGTGACGCGGATTTGGCCGGTCCTGTAATTGAGACTTTTCGTGTGGAAAGCCCGCCGCAACCCTTTGGGGTTGCGGCGGGCTTTCGCATGCCTACACCCGGCTATGTTGGACGCTTGAGGGGCGGTGCACGTCCTCGCCCCTACAGGCAAAACACCCAACCACCACGCAACACATTAAACCGCGACAGCCTCCCCCACTCCAGTTCGCTAGGCACGGGGCGCACACGAAACCACCGCGCACCCCAACGAACCGGCGGGATTAGCTCGAGGTTCGGCACCCTCCTCGCTCCTACAGGGGCACCCGCCCTCGCTTCGCTTCGGGCACCCTGATGTCGCTACAGAGGCCACCGAAACCTCCACGCGCCCGCTAGGTCGCGTATAGGCGTGCCCACCGGGAGCCCCTGGGTGCAGCTACGTTTTCCGGAAGCGCCCTCAGGGTGTCACA
>NZ_KV816932.1:235672-262989 GCF_001814485.1 Rothia sp. HMSC066G07
GTGCCCCTGCGTAGGCGCGGAGGAAACATGTAGCGCACCCCGTAGTCTTGGGAGACGCGAGATACCCACCCACCCCGCCCCTGTAGGAACGAGGGCGAATACCGTCTTCCAAGCATCGAACACCAGCGCAAGGAGAAATATCTATACCTCAAGCCCAGCAAAATCTTTTTCAGAGGGAACGCAAAAATCCCGCCGATTCCGAAGAATCAGCGGGATTTTCTTTGAAGTGCGCCCCCTGGGACTCGAACCCAGAACCCATTGATTAAGAGTCAATTGCTCTGCCAATTGAGCTAGAGGCGCTTATTTGTTTTTCAAGGTTTCCCTTGCAACAGAAAAATACTATACGCGAGTTTTCATGGTGTGCGCAAGTTGATTCAGGGTGAGCCTGGACACATTGTTTGGGTGGGGTGTGTGGGACACTAGACTGTGTGTATTGCACGGGGCGCATCCGCCCTTGGTACGGTGTGGGGCGCATCCGCCCCTCCCCTAGTTTTTGTTGTTTTGAGGAGTTATTGATGAGTGTTCGTCTTGAGCCGGGTACTCCGGCACCTGCTTTTACCCTTTCTGACGCGTCGGGTGTGGAGCACAGCCTGAGCGATTATGCGGGTAGCAAGGTGATTTTGTATTTCTACCCGAAGGCTTCGACTCCGGGTTGCACGAAGGAGGCGTGCGATTTCCGCGATAATTTGGCGTCGTTGAAGTCGTTGGGTTACGTGGTGTTGGGTGTTTCTCCGGACTCGCCGGCGGCTATTGCTCGTTTTGTGGAGAAGGAGTCGTTGACGTTCCCGCTGCTGTCTGATGCTGATCATGCGGTGGCTGAGGCGTATGGTGCGTGGGGTGAGAAGAAGAATTACGGCAAGGTGTATGAGGGCCTGATTCGTTCGACGTTTGTGATTGATGAGCAGGGTGTTATTTCTGTGGCTCAGTACAATGTGCGTGCGACTGGCCATGTGGCGAAGTTGCGTCGTGATTTGGGTATTGACCCGAAGTAGGGTCACGTTTTCTGGGGTTTGCGTATCGCTGTTCTACTGCTTCTTGAGGGGCTGTTGTTCGGCGTGTTTGCAGGCTTTTTGCCCTATGGGGGCTTCTTTTAAGGCTTGGAGAACCTTGGTTCCTGGTGTACACTAATTTTTTGTTGCCTCAGACGCATGCATCTTCGGATGTGGGGTGACGCTACGCGCGAGTGGTGAAATTGGCAGACACGCAGGATTTAGGTTCCTGTGCCTTATGGCGTGGGGGTTCAAGTCCCCCCTCGCGCACACACACATTTACATTGGACCCGCCGTCACGGTTGTCGTGGCGGCGGGTCCTCTTGTATGTATCTTGCCCGGGTGGGGTGTCTCGCCCGGATGGGTGTTGAACCGCTATCCTGAGAGATAAGCATCCGCGACGGAAGAGAGGACCCTCCCGTGCAGCATCAGCCTCACGCATCGTCAGCTGTTGGCAATTCTGATGCGCTGCTGCGAGCCACTGCTGGCTCGAGTGGCTTGAGTCGACGCGCCGTTTTGCGTTTTGGCGCGCTTTTTAGTGCTGGTTTGGCGCTTTCTGCGTGTTCTGGTCAGTCTTCTGCTGGTTCGTCGGCTGGTTCTTCGGCGAGTGCGAGCGCGTCGTCTGCTGATGCGCGTCGTGTGTTCCGTTTTGCGCAGGGTGCTGCTCCGTTGGGTTTGGATCCGGCGTTGTTTCCTGTGGCGAGTACATATCAGGTGACGGCGCAGGTTTTGCAGACTTTGTTGGTGGCGAATCATTACACGGGTGACCCTGAGGTTCAGGATTCTTTGTGTAGTGCGTGGACGGTTTCTGATGACCGTTTGGTGCATACGTTTGTGTTGCGTGAGGCGCATTTTAGTAACGGTGCTGCGTTGACTGCGGATGCTGTGGTGCAGAATTTCCAGAGGTGGCAGGCGTTGGCTACGGGTGAGGGTACTGCTGCTTTGGCGGTGCCTGCTCAGCCTTTGTTTGCGTGGGGTTTTGGTGTGCCGAAGCCGGGTTCTTCTGATCCGTCGGCGGTGGAGCCTGCGCCGGTTCAGGCGTCGCCGTCGGGTGCGGCGACCCCGGGGGCTACCGCGAGTGTTTCTGCAAGTGCTTCTGCGAGCGCCTCCCCGTCTGCTACTGCTTCTGAGGCTGCGACCCCGAGCGCGTCTGCTTCTGCATCGGCTTCTGCGAGCGCTCATGCTGCTACTCAGCCGGATGATAAGAAGACCAGCAAGAAGGCGGATGCTCAGTCGTCTGCGGTGCAGTCGTTCTTGCCGCTGGTTTCGTCGGTGGTGGCGAAGGGCAACTCTGTGGTGGTGACGCTGTCGCGTCCTTCGTTGGCGTTCCCGCGTATCTTGACGCAGCAGGCGTTCGGCATTATTGACCCGTCGCTGTTTGGTTCTGATCAGAAGTTGACGGGTAACCCGGTGGGTACGGGTGCGTTCCTTGTGGATTCTTTCAAGGACGGCACGGTGCGTCTGCTGAAGAATACTCATTTTGACGGTCAGGCACCTGAGCTGGATGAGATTCAGATTTCGACCCTCACTTCGTCGGATAAGCGTTATTTTGCGCTGATGCAGGGTCATATTGATGCGTGTGATCAGGTGAATTCGTCTGATCTGGGTCAGTTGGCGCGTGATGGTTATCAGACGCCGGGCCGTGACCCGTTCTCGCTGGTGTATTTGGGCTTGAATACGGCGCATCCGGTATTGAAGAATATTTCGGTGCGTCGCGCTATTTCGCATGCTGTGGATCGCGGTGCACTACGTCAGTATTATCCGCAGGGCACCTCGGATGCGCAGACGCTGATTTCGCCGTCGTTCCGTATTAAGGCTGATGATGCGAAGGATTACACGGACCGCAATCAGGATATGGCGCGCTCGCTGCTGGCGACGGCTGGGTACGACAATCAGGTGATTGAGTGCTACTACCCTGCTGACGTTTCTCTGCCGTGGATGGATACTCCTCAGAAGGTGTATTCGGAGATGGTGGCTTCGCTGATTGAGGTGGGTTTGAATATTAAGCCGGTGCCTCTGCCGTGGGCTGAGTATCTGCCGAAGAGCCGCGAGGTTTCTTCTGAACGCGGTATTACGCTGACCGGTTTCTACGGCATGTACCGTGACCCGTACGCATTCTTTGGCCCGGTGTTGGCGCCGCTGATTGCTGAGCATCAGGTGCGTTCGTTGATTGCGAATGCGCCGTCGGATATGACGACTGGTTTGACGAAGAAGAGTTCTGATGTGCCGTCGTCGGGTGGTGCGAATTCGAATGTGCGGATTTCTGCAACTCCGAGCCCGCAGCCGAGTTATTCGCCGGACCCGTTGACGCCTGAGGAGGAGGCTTCGGCTTCTGCTTCGCCGAGCCCGTCGGCGTCGCCTTCGCCGCAGCCTACTGCTGTGGCGGTTGCGCCGTCGCCTCGTTTTACGGAGATTTTGGAGGCGATTCGTACCGCGGATTCTGCCGATTCGGTGGATTCGCAGCGCGAGTTGTATGCGAAGGTTGTGTCTCAGCTGGGTCAGTTCATGCCGGCGGTTCCGTTGCTGAATGTGACGTCGAAGGTGGCGGTGAGCCGTGAGGTTCAGGGCTATCAGACGGAGCAGAATGCGATTGAGCTGTTCGGTAAGCTGCGCAAGTCGTAGCCTGCGTTTTTAGCTTTTGCGGAAAGGGGTGCATCCCGATTGGGGTGCGCCCCTTTCGCCGTGTTTGGGGCTTTCGTGGGGCTTTCGGTGAGCGGGTGGGCGGGTATTTCTGGAGCTGCTTTCGGGTTGTTGCCGGCGGGTGTAGCAAATGCATGCGATTACGGGTCTTTTCGACCCTAAGAGATTTATTGATATGAACTGCAACACTCTCTCTCGTTTTGTGGATTCTGACTATGCCAACCCCACTAAAAGGGGTAGGCTAGATGATGTACCCCACATTCACTGTGCCCAGGCCGGGCACCCGCACCCCTAAGGGAGAATTCAGTGGTAGCACGTACTGAACGAACCGACGTCGTCCTGGTCGGCGGCGGCATCATGAGCGCCACCCTCGGCGTGTTCCTCAAGGAACTCGAACCGACCTGGAATATTATCCTGCTCGAACGCCTCGACAAGGCCGCTCAGGAATCCTCCAATCCCTGGAACAACGCAGGTACCGGCCACTCGGCACTGTGCGAACTCAACTACGCACCCGCTGGCCCCGACGGCACCGTCTCGGCAGCTAAGGCGCTGAACATTAACGAGCAGTTCCAGATTTCCCGCCAGTTCTGGGCATCCCTGGTTGAAGAGAAGATTCTGGGCAACGCAGACTTCATTAACCCGGTCCCCCACATGTCCCTGGTCTTCGGTGAGGACCACTCCAAGTACCTGGCAGCACGCTACGATTCCTTCCGCAAGGAGAAGCTCTTCGAGCGCATGGAATTCTCCACCGAGCGCGAGAAGATTGGCGAGTGGGCACCGCTGACCGTCAACGGCCGCAAGGGTAACGACCCGATCGCAGCGACCTGGTCCCCCGAAGGTACCGACGTTGACTTCGGCGCCCTCACCCAGCTGATGATTGACTACCTGCAGACCAAGGGTGTTGAGGTTCGCTACGGCTACCAGGTCACCAACCTGAACCGCGAATACAACGGCTCCTGGACCGTTGACGCTATCAACCGCATCAACAAGGAAGAGCCGCTGACCATCAACGCGAAGTTCGTCTTCCTGGGTGCCGGCGGTGGCGCTCTGCACCTGCTGCAGAAGTCCGGCATTGAAGAGGGTAAGGGCTACGGCGGCTTCCCCGTCTCCGGTCTGTTCCTGCGCAACACCCACGAGGCAACCGCAAACCAGCACAACGCTAAGGTGTACGGTCAGGCTTCGGTGGGCGCACCTCCCATGTCCGTGCCGCACCTGGACACCCGCTACGTGGACGGCAAGCGCGCCCTCATGTTCGGCCCCTACGCTGGCTTCAAGACCAACTTCCTGAAGCAGGGCTCCCTGCTGGACCTGCCGCTGTCCCTGCGCCCGCACAACATCTACCCGATGACCCGCGCAGGCATCGACAACCTCTCCCTGGTCAAGTACCTGCTCTCCGAGCTGGTCAAGGACAAGAACGCACGCCTGGAGTCGCTGTACCAGTACTACCCGGAGGCTGTTGGCGGCGAGTGGGAGCTCATCGAGGCTGGCCAGCGCGTCCAGATTATGAAGAAGGACGCGAAGAAGGGCGGCATCCTGCAGTTCGGTACCGAGGTTGTCTCCGCAGCGGACGGCTCCATCGCGGCTCTGCTGGGTGCATCCCCCGGTGCTTCCACCGCGGCTCCGATTATGCTGAACCTGCTGGCTAAGTGCTTCCCCTCCAAGATTGCCGGTTGGGAGCCTCGCCTGAAGGAGCTCATCCCCGGTTACGGCGTGAAGCTCAACGATAACCACGACCTGGCTGATGAGCTGATGGCTCACACCGCTAAGGTTCTGGGTATTCACAACTAGTTTTCAGTTAGGCTCAGCAGGTAGCTTTATACCCTAGCTGACAAGCCTTTTTGAGGCTTTTCGGGGCGGTTACCCTCTCTAACTGACCGACAGGTCAGCTATCTGCACTCGCAGAAAAATGCGGGAGGGTTAGAAAACCCTATAATGTCACCGCAGGGGCGGGAAGGACAGCTCATTGTTCTCCTCGCCCCTTCTGTGCGCCCACACGCTGAAGCTCATAGGCGCACCACTGTGTACACCCCACTCGTTCAAGGAGCCCCATTGGCTGCACACACCGGCTCTTCCACGGAGACCTCGGCACCCGAGGCATCCACCGGAGCTCGCCGCGGACTCTTCTCCCGCAAGCAGAAGCCCGCTGACCCCAAGTACGTCAGCGTCAAGCTGCGCGACTTCCCCAAGGGCAGCATCCTCTACATTCTGCGCCGTGCCATCTACAAATTCGGCGCAAACGGCGGCACCGACATGGCGGCAGCACTCACCTACTTCACCGTGCTGTCCATCTTCCCCGCCCTGCTGGCAATCGTCTCCCTACTGGGCGTATTCGGTCACGGTGAGGAAAGCGCCGCCGTCATCCTCGCCTTCCTCAAGGACAACGCGCCCGCCCAGATGTACGCCATTCTGGAAGACCCCATCAAGCAGATTACAGGCGACCATGGCGCAGGCCTGGTGCTGTTGACCGGTATCCTCAGTGCACTCTGGTCCGCCTCTGGGTACACCGGATCCTTCGGCCGAGCTCTCAACACGGTCTACAACGTGCGTGAAGGCCGCCCCGGCTGGATTCTCAAGCCGCTGAACGTCTTCGTCACCACCGTGATTATCATCCTCGTGGTACTCATGATGCTCATGATGCTGCTGGGTGTAACCGTCCTGGACATGGTCGGTCGGTATGTACCCGAAACCGTGGATATGGAGCTCATCAAGCTCATCTGGCTGAACGGCCGCTGGGTGCTGATTCTGTTCATGGCAATCGCCCTGATCACTCTACTCTACGCCGCCACCCCGAACGTGCGCCGCTTCAAACAGTGGAAACTCTCCCCCGGTGCGGCGCTCGCCCTCTTCGGCATGGGCCTGGGCGGTTTCGGCTTCACCCTCTACGCCAACAACTTCAGCAAGTACAACGCCACCTACGGCCTGATCGGTGGTGTGATTGTGATGCTGCTGTTCATCTGGATCATGAACAATATGCTTCTCTTCGGCGCGCATCTGGACGCCGAAATCATGCTCATGCGCCAGATTATCGCTGGCGATGACGACCACGGCCACCTGAAGGTGCAGCCGCGCAGCACCTCCGCATCGCGTGCACTGAAGGCACGCCAGGAACGCCTCATGTCCGCCGGACGCGAATTGCAGCAGCAGGCGGCAGGCCAGGGCATGCTCCCCAAGCCGAAGGGCCCCTCCATTGCCGCTCGCGTGCAGAAGGCGGTGGACACCAACACCACCATGATTCGCACCCTCATTGCCGACGGCAAGGAACGACTCGACAACGGCAAGAAACAGCAGGCGAGGACTGACACCGCCGAGGCTCAGGCTTCGGAGGCAGCCTCGGCAAAGGCGGATGCACGCGCGACCGCCGAGTCAGACTCTTCCGCCGCAGCAAGTTCATCTGCCGAGGCAAAATCTTCCGCCGAGCCGGCCCAGGAGACATTTTTCGACCTGGGTGCCGACAATCTAGGCGCCGATAAGCCGAGCACCGACAACCCGAACGAGGCGGCCAAGAAGAACTAAGAGGCAGCCGAGCGCTCACCCACCATGCGTGTGAAGGGCGCGGGACAGAAACCCTGGTCACTAAGATAGACATATGACCAGTGCAGATTTCTCTCCCGCGCCCTTTGCTGTACCCAACGCCGCTGCGTCCAGTGTTGATGCACCCAGTGTTGAAGCGCCCAATGCCGCCGCGCCCGCCGTTGCTCTCCCTGACCTCGAGTACACCCTCTACCAGCCGCAGCAGCTCAAAAGCCGCATCCCCGCCCTCATGATTCACGGCTTCGCCACCCGCGGTGACCAGCTCTACGGGGGCACCGGCTGGATTCGCCAATATCTGCGCGCCGGATACCCTGTACTAGCTGTCAATCTGCCCTACCACACGAACACATACCTCAAAGACCCACAGTTCACGGTTGACTGCAAACTGCCTGCCCATACGCAGGTTATGAGCAGTGAAATCCCGTTCGATTCGGTGCCCTCTGTCAATACGACGGGTCAGCGCCTCACCCCCATTCACCTGCTCACCAACGCACTTGCCCAGCTGCTGCGAGCCGTCGCCACGGAGAACAACCTCGACGTGGAGCTACAGCCGCGCGCGCACGTTATCGGCTTCTCCTTCGGCGCCCGCGTCGGCTGGGAGCTCGCCCTCACCCACCCGGAGGCGGTCGCCTCCCTCACCCTCGGTGGCCTGCCCCTACACGACCACCTCATCACCCTGCGCGCCATGCTCGAAGCGCACGAGGGAACCAGCGCCTCCGCGAGTGCAGAAACCCCGGCGGCAGACTCCACCGACGAGGCGATTGCCTCCTTCACCTCGATTATTGACAACTCCCCCATTCAACCCGACGCGCTGCTGAAGTTCGTGAGGATTCCCTTCGGCCCGTTCTTCGACGTGCCCGCCCTGCGCGCCGGATCCCCGGATTTGCCGGCGGGTCACCCGGGTGCGCATCCGCACGCGCCCATTGCGGTTGTGCTCGGTGACGCGGATACCATCGCCGCCGACGGCGCGGAACTCTACGACATGGTTCGTGACGACAATCCGCTCAACCGTTTCATCTCCCTGCCCGGCCGCGACCATGTGAACGCCCTGACCTCGGGCGCGTTCCGACGCGGTGCGCTCGCCTTCGCCGCTGAGGTGGAGGCGGCGACGTCATAAAACGTCACATTCCCCTGGGGGCTTCACGCTCAGCCCCGGGGTGCATCAGGTATGCCTTAGCTCTTATAATGGGAACGTATCAAAAAACCTTTATCTGCGGTTGAGGCTCAACCGCGCCCAGCAAAAGGAGCAGCATGCACAAGGTTAAGGCTGTCGTAGCCCTCTCCCAGGACGCACCCGTCACCGTCACCACCATCAACGTACCCGACCCCGGCAAGGGCGAAGCCCTCGTCAAGGTCCTCACCTGCGGTGTCTGCCAGACCGATCACCACTACGTCACCGGCGGCGTCGGCCAGGACTTCCCCTACCTGCTCGGCCACGAGTCCGCAGGTATCGTCGAGGCTGTCGGTGATGACGTCACCGACATCGCCCCCGGCGACCTGGTCATCCTCAACTGGCGTGCAGTCTGCGGCGAATGCCGCGCATGCCGCAAGGGCCAGCCGCAGTACTGCTTCGCAACCCACAACGCAACCCAGAAGATGACCCTCGAGGACGGCACCGAGCTCACCCCCGCACTGGGTATCGGCTCCTTCGCGGAGAAGACCCTCGTCGCAGCCGGCCAGTGCACCAAGATCACCGCTGACATCAGCCCCGAACAGTACGCAGCAATCGGCCTGCTCGGTTGCGGCGTTACCGCAGGTCTGGGCGCTGTGCTGAACACCGGTGAGCTCAAGCGCGGCGAGTCCGTCGCAGTTATCGGCTGCGGCGGCGTCGGCACCGCAGCAATCGCAGGCGCACAGCTCGGTGGCGCAACCACCATCATCGCCGTCGACATCGACGAAGAGAAGCTGGCACGCGCACGCGAGCACGGCGCAACCCACACCGTGAACTCCTCCAAGGTCGACCCCGTTGAGGCTATCAAGGAACTCACCGGCGGCTTCGGTGCAGACCTCGTCATTGACGCTGTCGGCGTCGCCCCCACCTTCAAGCAGGCATTCGAGGCACGCGACCTGGCAGGCCGCGTCGTCCTCGTCGGCGTGCCCGCACCCGGCGCCACCTGGGACATCCCGCTGGATGAGGTCTTCGGCCGCGGCGGCTCCATCAAGAGCGCATGGTACGGCGACACCCTGCCCTCCCGCGACTTCCCCGAGTTCGTGGACCAGTACCTGCTCGGCCGCCTCGACCTGGACAGCTTCGTCTCCGAGCGCATCCGCCTCGAAGACGTCAACGAAGCATTCGAAACCATGAAGACCGGCCGCGTGCTGCGCTCGGTCGTGGAACTCTAGGACCGTAGCGTGAGCGAACGTATTGAACGAGTCGTCACCTCCGGCACCTTCTCGCTGGACGGCGGCTGCTGGGACGTCGACAATAACGTCTGGATCATCGGCAATGACTCCTCCGTGATCATCATTGACCCCGCCCACGACGTCGACAAGATCTCCCGCACCATCGCAGGCCGCACCGTGGAGAAGATTCTGCTGACCCACGCCCACGACGACCACATCCGCAGTGCTAAGGAGGCGGCAGAACGCTTCGGCGCACCCGTCTACCTGAACCCCGCGGACCGTGTGCTCTGGGAAATGGTGTACCCCTCCTGGGACTTCGACCACGAACTCGCTGACGGCGACGTGCTACGCATCGGCGACACCGAGCTGACCGTCCTCGCCACCCCCGGCCACTCCCCCGGCTCCGTGTGCTTCTACGCACCCACCCTCAGCTGGGAGAACAGCGAAGGCGTCGTCTTCTCCGGCGACACCCTCTTCAACGGCGGCCCCGGTGCGACCGGACGCTCCTACAGCGACTTCGACACCATCATCGAGTCGATCTCGACCCGCCTGCTGACCCTGCCCGAGTCCACCGCGGTCCTCACCGGCCACGGCGACAGCACCGGCATCGGTCTGGAGGCGCCCGAGCTTCCGGCATGGATCAAGCGCGGTCACTAAACCGGTAGCCTCACGCTGAGGCTCTCACACTGAGGTTCTCACGCCGAGGCTCACCACAAACCGAGCACGGTACACAAAAGGCGGATGCCCCACCACCTGCAGAAGGTGGCGGGGCATCCGCCTTTTAAACATGCGCTAATTACGTTCCAGCTGATCCCAAGGAGCCAGCTGCTCCTCATGCTCCTCACGCCACAGGTAGCCAAACAAATGACCCAACGCAAAATACAGAGTCGCAATAATCACCGGGACCATAAACGCATTACGGTAATACGGAGCATCGCCCATATAGCCGCCCCACATGCTACCCAACGCCATGCCAACGCCCAGCATCGAGCGGGTAAAGAAGCTCGCCTGCGCATCAGGAATATGCTTGAGCGAACGGTTCAGCCACAGCTCATGACCGCCAAACGCCACACCCAGCACCGCACCACACAGCACCAACGCATAGAAAATCGTGGACGTATCATCACTCGCCGGCAAATACAGGGCACCCATAATCAGCAGAACGCCGCTCACCAACCAACCATGCCACGGGTTCACCGAACGGGCACCCAAAACCACGGGGAAAGACACAAGCACCATCGCGCCGGTACCGGTCGCAACCATCGCCATGAACAGGTTCATCGAACCGTGAATCAGCGAGAAGCCCAGCAGACCCGAACCGACCGCGCCCATACACGCACCCAGCAGCACCAGACCAAGAATCAACACCACCGTCTGCTTATTCGGACGGACCAGATTCTTCGGCGGAGACATGCGAATACGCGAAATATCCGGCAGCCACATCGGCGCGGCCAGAACCACAATGAACAGTAGCGCATCCAGAATCATCGTGATCCAGAAGCCCGCATACTCATGATTCGGGGTGAGGTACGCATCGCCCAGCCGCACCAGCAGAGCAGCCAGCGGGTACATCGACAGGTTCGCCGTCGTCCCCCAAGAAACAGCTGTCGACAAGCGAACATCACTGTACTTATAGTTGCGGCGGTACAGCGACTCCAACGCAAACGGCGTCCACGGCGGAGTCGTAAAACCCATCGCCACGCAAGAGAGCGCATGGTATGTCGTACTCACGTTATTCGGGTCAACCGTCAAACGCCAACCAATGACCAGCATATTCAGCACCGCAGCAATATTCAGCACCGACGTAATCGCCAGCAACGCCCTCAAACCCAGGGCACGCACCAGCATCGGGCCGAGCATAATCTGCACCGAATACGCGCCAGCAAACGCCGCCACCGCATAGCCGCCATCATGCACACTACCCAGGTGGCTCGCCAACAGAATATACAGCGCAAACGCCGAAGAAGCCGCCGGAATATGGAACAGAATCGTCAACACATTACGGGCAAAGCCCTCATCACGGAGCACACCGCGCAGATGGTAACGCTGCTCCTTACCGTTACGCAGGAACAACGCCCAATGCTGACGCAAAATATCCGGCACCGAGGCGTTCGTATTAACCTCATCCGCAGTAGGAACCGGTCGCGGCGGCAACTCCTGCAACACGTGGTCGTTACTGCGCACCACATCCGTCAAGGACGTACCCGGAACCGTTGGAATACCCGTGCCCGAAGCACACGACTTATCCGGCGAATCGGAGGCGGGTGCCACCTTCATGGTGCGCGGAGGAACCTCCGGCGCGGATGCGTTAGTGTGCGCATCAGCCGAAGGTTCCACACGATACGTTGAATTCGGTGCCCTGTCCTGAGGTGTCGAGGTCATCATCTCTTTCACGTATAAGCCGCCGGACATGCCATAACAGCAGCCCGGAAGCGAATTTATGCCTACTAGGAGTTTACCCTCACCGACGAGCCGTTCTGACCCTTTTCAACCACAATCTGGGCGGGAATACGGTTCTTCATCTCCTCCACATGCGAAATCAGGCCAATAGTGCGGCCACTATCACGCAGAGATTCAATCGTGCCCATCACCATGTCCAGAGTTTCAGCGTCCAACGTGCCGAAGCCCTCATCAATGAACAGGGTGTCCAGCTCGATGCCGCCGTTATTCGCCTGTACGACCTCCGCCAGACCTAACGCCAACGACAGCGACGCCAAGAACGACTCGCCGCCGGACAGCGACGACGCCTCACGCGGCTCGCCCGTCCAGGTGTCAGTAATCTCCAGGTTCAGGCCACCGCCGGAACGGCTACCCTTCGCACGGTGATCGCTAAACACCATGCCGTAGCGGCCCTCACTCATACGGTCCAGGTGCAGCGACGCCGAGTGCAGAATCCGCTCGAACTCGGCACCCAGCACATAGCTGACCAGGTCAACCTGATGCTCATAACCGCCCAGCGTATCACCGCGGGCAGCCGCCGCCAGGTTCGCCAACATCTGCGCACGGTCATAACGCTGCGCCGTCTGCGCACGGAATGCCGCATACTCGCCACGCAGCGCCTGCAAAGAACGCAACACGCTCTCCCGCTCACCCTCACGAAGAGTCAACCGGTGCGCCGCCGCACGCAGCTGCTCAACCCGCTCACGCACACCCTGCAGATCATCCGGCGCCTGCTCACCAGCGGCGGCACGAGCCGCCACCGCAACAATCGCCTCACGGCCAAAGCCCTCAAGGAGGCGGGCATGCTCCAGCTCGTACGCGGCAACAGCCTGTTCCAGGGCGTCGACGCGCTCAGGGGTGCGCACCGCCGCATGAATCAGCTCGGCGCTCTCAAACGAAGACTCAGCCAGCAAACGCTCAGCCTGCGCCGCCGCCAGAGCATGACGCTCACGCGCCTGCCCCAACAGCAACACCGCACGAGCAAGACGCTGATGCGCCGCACGGTAGCCCTCCACAGCCTCAACACGCTGCGCAAAACCCACCGCCGCACGCGCAGGCGCCAACTGCGCCGCAGCCGCCTCACAGCGCGCCGCAGCGTCACGGTGACGAGTCTGAGCCTCAACCGCCGCGCCCTCGATGGTGCGTAGCGCCTCCTGAGCCTTCTGCAGCTCAACCCGCACCCGCTCAGCCTTCGCCTGCACGCCGTCACGCGCGGTCACGCGCGACTGAGCCTGCGCGAGGCGGGTCTGCGCATGCTGCAGCTGGGCGGCAGTCTGCTCAACATCGCACTCGCCCTGAGCCACCAGGGTCTCGTACTGGGTGCGGGCGGCGGCAAGCGCCTCGGAAGCTTCCTGGTGTGCCTTGGTTGCCCGGTCCTTAGCCAGTTCGTGGGTACGCGCCTGCTTGTGGGCCTTGTCTTCACGCTCCTTGGCGGCGTCCAGGTCGGCACGCTCAACCAGCTGCTCGCCCTCGGCAATCCGCGCCGGAGCGGGGTGCTCCACTGAACCGCAGACCGCGCAGGGTTCGCCGTCCTTGAGCTCACGCGCCAGCAGAGACGAGGCCTGGGCGAGGCGCAGCACCTGCAGGTTCTTGAACTCCTCCGTGGCGGCGAGCGCCTGCTGAGCCGAAGCCTGCCACTTTTCCTGCGCCTTCTGCTCGGCGGTGGCGGTGCGCTTGCTCTGCTTCTGGGCCGCAGCAACCGCGGCGGAGGCGGCATCCAGCTTCTGCTGCATCTGCTGGGCTGCATCGTGCTTCTGCTGCGCCTCGGTGACCAGGTGCGCGGCGAGGGTACGCTCCTCGTCGGCGGTGCTGTAGCCGGCGAGTTCTTCGGCGAGCTGCTCGGCTTGGGCGGTGAGGTCGTTCAGCGTCTTTTCGGCACGCGACTTGTCCTGTTCGAGGGAGTTAGCCTGCTTCAGCAGGGCGGCTGCGGCGGCTTCCTCGTCGGCGAGCTGCGCGTCCTTCTTCTGCAGGGCGCGCAGGGTGTCAAGGAGCGCCTCGAGCTGGATTTCCTGCTCGGCGGGCTCGAGGGAAGGGAGTGCGGCGAAGGTGGTCTCCTCAGGGAAGGTGGTCTCCGGCGAAATGTTCTCATCGCGCAGTGCCGCAAGCAGAGCGTTGCCGTTCTCCTCCAGCGCGGATGCACAGGCCGCCTGCTCCTGCTGGCGGGCGGCGAGCGCCTGCGATTCGGCATGGACCTGCGCGTACTGTGCGTGCAGGGGCGCGGCGGCACGCGCCTGCGCCAGCTCTTCACGCTGCGCCTTGTGTTCGTCGGCGCGTTCGGTCAGGCGGGTGCGGCGCTCGCAGAGCTGCTCGTATTCGCGCCAGTCGGCCTGCAGCTGGGCGCGTTCGGCGAGCAGGCGGGTGTTCCGGTCGGCTTCGTCGGTGAGGCGCTGCTGCTCCTGCTTTTCGCGTGCTGAGGTTTCGCGGGCGCGTTCTACTCCGCCGGCGACCCATGCGTCGAGGGTTTCGGCGGTGACACTCTCAGCGGTGAGCTGTTCGGAAGTCTCCGCCTCCACAGGGTCTTCGGTAGCGGAGCCCTCCCCTGCAGCATCTTCAGCGTCCGGATCCGCAACATCCAGTAGCGCCTGCAGGGCGAGCATTTCTACGCGGGCACGTTCAAGGTAGCCGCGCTGGGTGTTTTCGTCCTGGGCGACTTCCTGCTGGGCGGTTTTCGCTTCTTCGGTGAGTGCGGCGAAGAGCTGCTCGTAGTGTTCGACGGGGAACATCTTTTTGAGCAGTTCTTTACGTTCTTTGGGCTTGGACTTGAGGAATTGCGCGAACTGGCCCTGCGGCAGGAGTACGACTTTGAGGAATTGTTCTTTGGTCAGGTGGGTGCGTTCGGCGATGGTGCGGTTGACTTCGGCGACGCTGCTGGAGATGGGGGTCCAGGCTTTTTCGTCGGTGGGGTCGGCGCCGGATGCGAGTTCGGCGAGGGTTGCTTTGGCGCTTTCTTCGCGCATCTGGCCTTTGCGGGCGCCGCGGGTGATGGGCTTGTTGTAGGCGGGGGTGCGGTCGATGCGCAGGCGCTTGCCGTGGAGGGTGACGTCGAGTAGCACGCGCGGTTTGGTGCCGCTGTGCACCGCGTAGGTGGAGTGCAGTTTGGCGGATTCGCGGTCGCTGCTGGTTTCGCCGTAGAGGGCGTAGCAGATGGCGTCGAGGATGGTGGTTTTACCGGCGCCGGTGGGGCCGTTGAGCAGGAATACGCCGGCGTTGTTGAGGGTGTCGAAGTTGATTTCTTGGCGCTTGGGGTATGCCATGAAGGCTTCGAATTCGAGGCTGTGCAGGATCATGCGTTGTCCTTGTGGCTTTTGATGTGGTCGCTGAGGGTGGTGATGACGTCGCGTTCTTCGCTGGTGAGGGGGCGGTTGCGTACGTATTGGTGGAATTGGTCGAAGGTTTCGACGGGGTCGGCGTCGCGAGTGAGGGGCACGGCGACGGGTTTTTCGGCGGCGGGTTGGGTGCTGCGGTAGCTGAAGTGGGAGATGGTTTCGTAGCGGCTGCGCAGGCGGTCGACGGCGCCGACGGGTAGGGTTTCGTCGGTGAGTTCGATGCGGCAGTAGTAGCCGTGTTCGTAGTCGGTGTGTTCGGGGCTGTTGAGTAGCTGCTCCATGGTGCCGCGCAGGGTTTTCATGTGTACGCGGGTTGCCCATTCGTGGCTGCTGATGGCGGGCTCTTCGCCGGGGTTGAGTTCGATGAGGTAGGCACCGTTGCGGTTGTGTTCTTCGCTGAATGAGAAGCCGAGCGGGGAGCCGCTGTAGCGGATGGTGTGAGTGACGGGGTAGCGCTTGTGGATGTGGCCGAGGGCTACGTAGTCGAAGCCGTCGAAGAGGGAGGCGGGTACCCAGTCGATACCGCCGACGCTGATGTCGCGTTCGGAGTCGCTGCGGGGTGTGGTGTCTGCGCTGGCGGCGATGTCACTGCCGGTGGTGTCGCTGACGGTTGCGTGGCTCATGACGATGATGCGGTCGGCACCTTCGCCTCGGGCGTGACGTTCTGCGGCGTCGGCGCGGATGGCGTCGGTGACGGCGCCGAGGACGGCGTGGTGGGTGGGGTCTACGCCGAGGGCGGTGGCGTGGAGGCGCGGCGCGAGGTAGGGGATGGCGTAGACGTGTACGCGCAAGGTGCCGTCGGTGAGTTCGACGGGGCGGGTAGCGTCTTCGAGGCTGGTGCGCAGGTGCACGCCGGAGGCTTCGAAGAAGGCGGCGCCGTAGCTGAGGCGGCGGAAGGAGTCGTGGTTGCCGGAGCTGAGGATGACTCGCACGCCGGCGCGCATGAGGCGGGTGAGTGCTTGGTCGAGCAGGGTGGTGCTTTCGGCGGTGGGGATGGTGCTGTCGTAGACGTCGCCGCTGATGAGGAGAGTATCGATGCCTTCGGCGTGCACGTATTCGAGCAGTTCGTCGATGAACTGCTGGTGTTCGCGGGTGAGGGGGCTGCGGTGGAAGGTGCGGCCGAGGTGCCAGTCGGAGGTGTGCAGAATCTTCATGGTTTCAGTATGGCACTGCGTCATGTTTTGCGCCTCGCAGTTCGTCATTCAGGGGTCGGAACCCACCACTGCGTAGGTGCTCATGCGGAGCGGGGGCTCCGTCCTCAAGGCGCCCCAGCGCCGCAGAGGGGGCACTCCCCCGCGAGCGTGAGTGCAAAGCCGTTTCTGTCTAAGTCTCCCTCTATTCCCGGTGAGGACGAGTAGCTAACCATCCTCGGCGAAAGTGCTCATGCGGAGCGGGGGCTCCGTCCTCGAAGCGCCCCCAGGCGCTGAAGAGGGGGCACTCCCCCGCGAGCATGAGCACGAAGCCGCCTGCTACATCTCCCCTCCCGCAAGCATGAGCACGAAGCCGTCCGATACATCCCCCGCGCATCCTGAACGCACATGGGATAATCGCCCTATGAGTTTTTCTTCTGTTGAGTTCACACGTGCACCTGAGGTTTCGGCTGAGTTTGCGGGCAGGGTGCGCAGTTTGTTGCGTGCGTCTGCGTTGGGTGATGCGCTGGGTTATCCGTTGGAGTTGTTGTCGGCTGAGCAGATTGCGGAGAGTGCCCCTAAGCCGTGGGATTCGGCGTTTGGTGAGCTGCTGGTCAGTGATGATACGCAGCTGACGTGTTTCACGCTGGACGCTTTGACTGAGGTTTTGGAGTGGAATAATGAGGGCGCGGCGGCGGATGAGTTGGCGTGTTTGTGGTTGGCGTATTTGCGGTGGTTCCGCGGTATTGGTGAGGTTCTGCCGGAGTCTGCGCCGTTTTCGTTGGATCGTGAGATTGATGGTTCGTCGGAGTTGACGGCTCGTCGTGGTCCGGGTGCGGCGACGTTGCGGGCGTTGGGTTCGGGTGAGATGCAGTTGGTGTCGAAGTCGTTGAATCCTGATGCTTTGGGTAGTGGTGCGTTGGTGCGTTCGGCGGCGTTGGGTGTGTTGCCGGTAGCGCAGGAGCGTACGGTGGTTTTGTTGGCGGTGCGTGCGGCGGCGTTGACGCATGGGCATCCGGAGGCGTTGGCTTCGGCGGCGGCGTATGCGTTGTTGGTTCGTGATTTGTTGGCGTCTCCGGCTGGCTCGTTTGATGCATTGTTAGAGGCGGCGCGGCGTGTGCTGTCGTGGTGTGGTTCGGTGGCGGCGGATGATTCGATTCCGGGTGATGCTTCGCGTACGGCGGCGGCGCTGAGTCGTGCCGTCGAGCTGCTGGAGGGCGGTACGGTGCCGGTGCCGGAGGCTGTGGCGGAGCATTTTGGTACGGGTTGGACGGCGCCTGAGCTGTTGGGTGTGGCTCTCTGGTGCGCGGCGGATGCTGTGAAGAGTCTGCCGGCTGATGCTGATGATGCGACGGTGCGTGGTGCCCTGTTTGAGGGGTTGTGCCGTGCGGTGTCGGTGGATTCGGATTCGGATTCGGTGGGTGCGATGACGGCGGCGTTGTGGGCGGCGGCTGGTTTCCCGGTGGGTGGCGATGAGGCTGATGCTTGGTCAGAGGCGCTGGGGCGTGTGCGCGGTTTGGATCAGGTGGAGGCGGTGGCGGAACGCTATCTGCGCCAGCTGGGACTGTAGCAGTACCCGGCGCAGCGGCGATGCGTAGCGGAGGCCCCATCCTCAAGGCGGCTGGCTCATTTACTTATTGGGGCGCCGCAGAGGGGGCACTCCCCCGCGAGCATCGTCCGCGAGCCGACTGTACGGAACTGCATAACGTGCATCGCCCGCAAAGCCAACTTGACATACTCAGCCCTTGTGGAACTGAACTTTGACGGCGCAACGGACATGCGTAGCGGGGGCTCCGTCCTCAAGGCGCCCCGGCGCCGCAGAGGGGGCACTCCCCCGCGAGCGGGAACCGGTGCGCCGTTGTTGGTAGTCGGAGTACTAGTCCAGGTAGTCGCGCAGTACCTGCGAACGCGAGGGGTGACGGAGCTTCGACATGGTCTTCGACTCAATCTGGCGGATGCGTTCGCGGGTCACGCCGTAGACCTTGCCGATTTCGTCGAGGGTCTTGGGCTGACCGTCGGTCATGCCGAAGCGCATTGCGACCACGCCGGCTTCACGCTCGGAGAGGGTGTCGAGCACGGAGTGGAGCTGTTCCTGCAGAAGGGTGAAGGACACTGCGTCTGCGGGGACGACTGCTTCGGAGTCTTCGATGAGGTCGCCGAATTCGGAGTCGCCGTCTTCACCGAGGGGGGTGTGCAGGGAGATGGGTTCGCGGCCGTACTTCTGGACTTCGATGACCTTTTCGGGGGTCATGTCGAGTTCCTTGCCGAGTTCTTCGGGGGTGGGTTCGCGGCCGAGGTCCTGGAGCATCTGGCGCTGCACGCGGGCGAGCTTGTTGATGACTTCTACCATGTGCACGGGGATGCGGATGGTGCGGGCCTGGTCTGCCATTGCGCGGGTGATGGCCTGGCGGATCCACCAGGTTGCGTAGGTGGAGAACTTGAAGCCCTTGGAGTAGTCGAACTTTTCGACGGCGCGGATGAGGCCGAGGTTGCCTTCCTGGATGAGGTCGAGGAAGAGCATGCCGCGGCCGGTGTAGCGCTTGGCGAGGGAGACTACGAGTCGCAGGTTGGCTTCGAGCAGGTGGTTTTTGGCTCGCTTGCCGTCGTGGACGACCCAACGCAGGGCTTTCTTGAGGTCTTTGTCCATGTCGGGGTTTTCAGCGAGCTTGTGTTCGGCGTAGAGGCCTGCTTCGATGCGCTTGGCGAGGTCGACTTCCTGCTGTGCGTTGAGCAGGGAGACTTTGCCGATTTGCTTGAGGTAGTCCTTGACGGGGTCGGCGGTTGCGCCGGGGGTGACGACGCGCTGTGCGGGTGCGTCGTCGTCGTCGTTTGCGGTGAGGACGAAGCCGGAGCCCTTGGCTGCTACTGCTTCTGCGGCCTTCTTTTCTTCTATTTTGGCTGCGGTTTCTTCGTCTTCTTCGTCGGTTTCGTCTTCGCCGTCGGTGGTTTCGAGTTCTTCGTCGAGTCCGAGGTCGAATTCGTCGTCGCTCTTTTTGCGGCGGCCACCGGTCTTGCGCTTGGTTGCGGTTTTGGTGGTGGTGGTGGTTTTGCGGGTGCGCTTGGGCTTGTCTGCCTCGGTTTCGGCAGTAGTTTCGGCAGTGGTTTCAGCACCGGTTTCGGCGGTTGCGCCGGTGGTGTCTTCGGTTGCCGCTGCGGCTTTGGTGGTTGCCTTCTTGGTGCGGGTGGTCTTGGTGGTGGTTTTTGCGACGGTTTCTTCGGTTGCGTCGCCGGTCACGGTCTTCTTGCTGGTTGCAGGTGCCACTAGAACCCTTTCTGGCTTGTGGTGGGGTGTTTTGTTTGCAAAACACCTAAGACCCTGTCAAGTCTGTGCTGGCGTCCTCGGTCGGGGTGTTTGCTGCGTTTATCCGGTTTAACGCTGTGGGGGCGGGTTTTATTCCGCGTGCGTTGGGCGGTTTGCAGGGTTCCGTTGCTCGTTGTGTGGAGCGGTTTGAGGGCGCGTTATAGCGCATTGACTGTACGGGGTCAATATATAAGTATTGCAGATTTTTGGTTGCTTTCAACTTGACGCGCTGTTTGGGTGGCTTGTGGGCCTGGTTTTGGGTGAGTGCGGCTGTGTGCGGGAGGGGCGTGCCCGGTGGCGCGCCCCTCCCTCGTTTTGTACCTCGCTTTTAGGTGCCGGTTTTAGGTGCCGGGCTTTTAAGGTTTTCGGGGTTTGAGGGTGCTGATGGGTTCGCGGTGTGTTCCGGGTTCGCCGCAGATGGTGTATTTGATCCAGGCGGGTAGGTTGCCTGCGTTGAGGTGTACATCGAGGATGTTGAGGTCCTTTCCGAATGTGTGGCGGTGGGCTTCTTGGCGGAGCATGCGGGCGTAGGTGCTGTAGCCCTTGTACCAGTTGGCCCAGGCTTGGGTGTTGCGTAGTTCGGCGTATTCTCCGTCGGTGCTGTGGGGTGTGAGCAGGCTGGTGAGTAGTTCGAGTGCGTTGAGGCGTGCCCAGTGGGGGCTGTCTAGTTTTCCTTTGAGGGCGTTGAGGTAGTGGGTGTAGACGGCGTGGTGTTTGGTGAGGTATTCGCTGTTGGTGCAGCTTTCGTCGATTCGTTGTTTGAGGTTTTCGAGTTTGTTGTGGGCGTTGTGGTCTTTGGGGTGTTCCTCGAGGCGTGGGAGCAGGTCGCGGCTGATGGTGTTGAGTTCGGCGGCGCTGGCGAGGTCGGCGGGGGTGAGGTTTTCGAGTGCCCAGCCGTTGAGGTTGGTGTGCTGGTTGCTGCGGTTCTGTTGAATGCTGCGGCTCTGCTGAATGGTGCGGTGGGTGCGGCGGATCCAGTCTTGCCATTGCACGCATTTTTCGGGCACGGCGCGTACGTGTGCCTGTTCGGTACCGGGTGTGGCGCTGAGTGCGTGGGTGAAGCTGGCGGGGATGTAGGTTTTGCGGGTGATGCGGGTGCCGTAGCGGGGTGGTTCGAGCGGCGCGCGGTCGGGGCTGGGGTATTCGCCGCCGAAGGCGTGGTAGGTGTATTGGGCGGAGTAGTGCAGGTAGGCGAGCGCTTTTTGGGCGTGGTTGAGCCCGTAGCCGGCGAGGTAGGTGAGCATTTCGGCGGTGATGGGGTTGAGGGTTGCGGGTGCGATGGAGGCGCGTAGGTGCCCGGCGATTTCGGCGGGGATGAGTTCGCGGAGTGCGTCGCCGATGGTGGGCGCGTCACCGGTGATGGGGTTGCCCGCGTTATCGACCGGGTGGGTGGTGAGCAGGTGCGCGGCGGCGTTGATGGCGGCGTCCCAGTAGCAGAGGTCGATTTGGGCTTGGCGGTAGATGGTGCGGACGCCCTGGCGGGCTTCGTCGTGGCGGGTGGGGTGGGTGTGGTCCCAGAGTTCTACGGCGTTTTCCCAGTCGTGGCGGGTTTCGGGGTTGGCTGTGGGGTCGGTGTCCCAGGGGCTGTGGGCGTAGTTGTGTTGGGCGGTGTCGGCGATGGTGTCGCCGTGGCGGGTGAGCCAGGTGTAGTAGCTGCTGTGGCGGATTTCTTCGATGGGTGCGAGGAGGGTGAGCGCTTGCTGTTCGGGGTTGAGCGCCCAGATGCTGGCGCCGCCTGCGTAGATGACGTCTTCGCAGCGTAGTTCGCTGACGATGCGCGGGTCGTGGAGCAGGTGGAGCCATGCGTTGATGGGGATTTGGGTGTCGACGTCCTGTTGGATTTCTTCGATGGCGGCCAGTTGCGCGGTGTCGGGGTTGAGTTGGCGTTGGCGTACGGTGTTGTCGCCGTCGATGATGATGGCGTAGAAGCGGGTGAGGGTTTCGCCGTTGTGACGGGTGGGGAGTTTGGTGAAGGTTTCGTGCAGGAAGTCGGCACGTTCGCTGTGGGTGCAGGGTTCGTCGGGTAGGTTGACGCGCAGGCTGGGGCCGAGGGTGTCATCGGTTGCGGTGAGGATGATGAGTGAGTGGTCGGGCCAGTAGCCGTGCTGGTGGAGGGCGCAGCTGAGCACGTCGTATTCGTTGCGGATGGGCGGGGGCGTGTCGTAGCCGCTGTGGAAGTGTTCGTTGTGGAAGTGGTCGCTGTTGGGGGTATTGCCGTTGGAGGTATTGTTTGCGTTCATGCCTTCACGGTGGCATGGTTTGCGCGGGGTACGGGGTTAAACAAATAAATCTGTGGATACTTCGGTTCATGTGTCCGTTGGTTCCACAGATTTATTCGTATTGTTCGTTTGTGCGCCGAGGTTTGTCCACAGCGGCGCGGGGTGCCGCGTCATAATTTGTCACGCACTATCTGGCACGCACTATCTGGCACGCACTATCTGGCGGGCGGTATCCGACGGACGGTATCCCCTATTGCGCGCACCTATTGTTCGCCCACATCTATTGTTCGTCGAGGAACCGCTCGAAGAGCGCACCAATCTCGTCGCGGCTGGGCACGTTGTGCGCGTCGCGTCGCGAGAGGGGAATCGCAATATCGGAGGTGCGGAAGTTCTCGTCGTAGTTCTCTTCCATGGCCGTGATCATGCGACCGATTTCGGGGTTCTGCTTGACCTGATCGTTGATCTGGCTGTGCACGTGGCGTGCGGCTTCGCGCAGGTTCTCGGTGGGTAGGGAGAGGTGCGCCGCCATGCCCACGTGTTCGAGGGCGGTGAGGGTGCCCTGCGGCAGGTCCGCCTCCGAAATGTACTGGGGAATGTTCACGCCGAAGCCGACGGTGTCGATTCCGTTTTCGGTGAAGAGCACTTCCAACAGGTTGGTGACGGTCGCGTGCACGTCCGCGCTGGGCTTCCACGGGGAGATGCCGTGAATCAGGTCCTTGCGGGAACCGTGCGCGGTAATCGGGAAGGGGCGGGTGTGCGGCACCGGCATGGGGAATGCGGAGACCAGCACGACCAGGGATGGCTTGACCCGCTGGGCGATGGTCAGCACCGCCTTTTCGAAGCGCTGCCACTGCAGATCCGGTTCGGCACCGGTGAGCAGCAGGAACGGCTTGTCGAGGCTATCTTCTACGGCGTAGAGCTTCAGCTGCGGGTATTGCGGCGTTTCGAAATGGTCTTTTTCGTAGCGAATGTAGGGGCGGCGGGCACGGTAGTTGTGCAGCTGGTCGCTGTCGAACTCGACGATTTCAATGTTTTTGAGTTCGCTGAGTAGCACCTGTCCGAGCTGGCCGGCGGTGGAGCCTGCGTCTTGCGGGCTGGAGAGGGCGATGACGAGGGTTAGCCCGTGCATCCTGGGGTCGTCCAATATTTTGGTGTTGGCTAAGTAGAGATCTTCGGGGTTGAGCATCGTGCCTCCTCACTTCTGTCTGGTTCGCGCCGCGCACAAACGTATCTCAGCAGTTCTGTGCTCGGGGCGAAGGGGCGTCTTCTGTTATCTGACGTTTTCCTTAGTCTTTCATTTTATGCCACTACTGCCCTGTCTCGACAGTGTGCGGGCTTTTCTCGCAGTAGGTGAACTTGCTTGGTGTCTCGTCGACGTTCTTAAGGCGCTGCAGCTCGGCTTCTTGTGCATTTTTCTGTTCTGCCAGCTGTTCGGGGTGAGAGCTGAACCTCACGCCCTCCTACATATCCGTGTAGAGTAGAAGCAGTAGTCCGCGTGGCTTTGCGCGGCGGTATTCATCCTCACTCTTCGAGGGCCTACAGTTGAGTTTTTCGGGCGCGAGGATGTGCCCCGACTATTTGAGAAGACATACGCAAAGGAGTAACGATGTCTCTGTCTCTGTCTATTCACAGCACCGACCTTGAAGCGCTCGAAGCTGACGTTCTGGTTCTGGGCGTTCTGAAGGGTTCGGACGGCCCGTACCTGGCGCCGAGCTCCCTGTCTGAGGACTCTGTTGAGGGTATTAACGAGTTGCTGGAGGCGCTGGGCGCCTCGGGTGCCCCCGATCAGCTGCTGCGTCTGCCCGGCCTTGAGGACACCGGTGCCGGCATTGTGGCGCTGGCGGGTCTGGGCTCTGATACTGCTGAGGGTCAGGAGCGTCTGGACGCTCTGCGTTACGCTGCCGGTTCTGCGGCTCGTCAGCTGGTTGGTTCTGCTGAGGAGATTGCTTTCGATTTCGGCGTTTCTTCGGTAGAGGAAATTGAGGCTATTGCTCACGGCGCCGTGCTGGGTAACTTCGTTGAGGAGGGCCTGCGCGGCAAGACTCAGGACTCGATTAAGGAAGAGATTGATTCCATTCTGATTGTTTCCTCGATTGACCAGGAAGAGGCTGAGGAGGCTCTGGTTCACGCCCTGGTTCTGGGTGAGACCGCTAAGGATGCTCGCCGCCTGGTGAACCTGCCCCCGTCGCACCTGTACCCGGAGACTTTCGCTGAGTTCGCTGCTGAGGTCGCTGAGGATTACGCAAACATTGAGATTGAGCTGTTCCACCACGACCGCCTGGCTGAGGAGGGCTTCGGCGGCATTTCCGGTGTTGGTCAGGGTTCGCCCCGCAAGCCGGTTCTTGCCGTTGTGAAGTACACCCCGGAGAACCCGAAGGCTCACGTGGCTCTGGTCGGTAAGGGCATCACCTTCGATACCGGCGGTAACTCGCTGAAGCCTGCAGCTTCGATGATGACCATGAAGTGCGATATGGCGGGTGCCGCATCGGTGCTGAACGCTGTGGTTGCTTCCGCTGAGCTGGATGTTCCGGTTGCTGTGACCGGTTACCTGTGCCTGGCTGAGAACATGCCCGGCGGTCACGCACTGCGTCCGGAGGACATTATCACCATGCGTGATGGCCGTACCGTTGAGGTGCTGAACACTGACGCTGAGGGTCGCCTGGTCATGGCTGATGGTATCGCTCTGGCTTCTGAGTCGAACCCGGACGTCATCTTGGATATCGCTACCCTGACCGGTGCCGCTATGGCTGCTCTGGGTCTGCGCACTGCGGCTCTGCTCGGTGACGAGGAGATTCGTGACCGCGTGATTGCAGCCGGCGCTGCTGCGGGTGAGTCTTACTGGCCGATGCCGCTGGAGTCCTACCTGCGCAAGAGCCTGGAGTCCCCCGTTGCTGACATCAAGAACATTGGTTCCCGCTACGGTGGCGCGCTGACTGCGGGCCTGTTCCTGAAGGAGTTCGTGGGCGAGGGCATCCCCTGGGCTCACCTGGATATTGCGGGCCCCGCGTTCAATGAGGAGTCCCCGTACGGCTTCACCCCGAAGGAAGGTACCGGCTTCGGTACCGCTACCCTGGTGAACTTCATCGAGTCGTACGCTAAGTAGTCTGCTTGGCTGGGCGCGCGCCCTAACTGGAGCATCCTAACTGGTGCCCCTTATCTGGTGTGCGGCCGCATAGCATAGAGCATAGAGCTGATCTGAGGAGGGCTTTCCGGTACTTCTACCGGGGAGCCCTCCTCTGCGTCTTTTCGAGGGTGCGTTCTGTACGACCGCTGCGGTGGTCCTGTCATCGCACTGTTCTATGACGCGCCCCTTTTCTTGCGTAGTGAAAAATTTGGGGTGTTTGGGCGATTAATCGGCTAAAACCGCCCTGAGTGAACTTAAACGACCTTCAACGGGGGTATTGTTGTATTAAGTGTTTTTCTGCGTACGTGGAGGGCGCGCGACTTTTCGAGCTCGCGGGCCTTTCGTGCATGCTGAGGAACCTACCAATAAATTGGTAAAAAGAACTCATTGCAGGGGTTTCAACCCCAACAACTATGCAAGGGAGCAATATCGTGGCTCAAGAATTCGACATCCTCATCCTCGGCGGCGGTTCCGCTGGCTACTCTGCAGCTATTCGCGCACGCCAGCTGGGCTTCACCGTCGGCCTGGTCGAGAAGGAAAAGGTCGGCGGCACCTGCCTGCACACCGGCTGTATCCCCACCAAGGCGTACCTGCACGCTGCTGAGCTGGCTGAAGATGCACGCGAGGCGTCCAAGGTTGGCGTTAACGCTGTACTGCAGTCCATCGAGATGGGCAAGGTTCGCGATTACAAGGACGGCATCGTCTCCGGTAAGTTCAAGGGTCTTGCAGGCCTGCTGAAGATGAAGGGCGTAGAGGTTATCCCCGGCGAGGGTAAGCTGACCGCTCAGGACACCATCACCGTCGGTGGTGTTGAGTACAAGGGTAAGAACATTATCCTGGCATCCGGTTCGGTCTCCAAGACCTTCGGTCTGCCCATTGAGGGTCGCGTGCTGACCTCCACTGAGGCACTGGAGATGGACTACCTGCCCAAGAGCGCTATCGTGCTCGGTGGCGGCGTGATTGGTTGCGAGTTCGCATCCATGTGGAACGCTATGGGCGTTGACGTCACCATCATCGAGGGCCTGCCGAACCTGGTTCCCAACGAGGACCCGGCAATCATCAAGGTTCTGGAGCGTGCGTTCAAGAAGCGCGGCATCAAGTTCAACACCGGCACCCTCTTCGAGAAGGTTGAGCAGGACGCTAACGGTGCTAAGGTCACCCTGGCTGACGGCAAGGTCTTCGAGGCAGAGATCGTTCTGGTCGCTGTTGGTCGTGGCCCGAACACCGCAAACATGGGCTACGAGGAGCAGGGCATCCCCATGGATCGCGGCTTCGTCCTGGCTAACGAGCGCCTGCACACCGGCGTTGGCAACATCTACGCTATTGGTGACATCGTCCCCGGCGTTCAGCTGGCTCACCGCGGTTACCAGCAGGGTATCTTCGTTGCTGAGGAAATCGCTGGCCTGAACCCCACCATCGTTGAAGACATCAACATCCCCAAGGTCACCTTCTGTGACCCGGAGATTGCTTCTGTTGGTTACTCCGAGCCCAAGGCTAAGGAGAAGTTCGGCGCTGAGAACGTTGAGACCGCTGAGTACAACCTGGCTGGTAACGGTAAGTCCTCTATCCTCGGTGCTACCGGTATCGTGAAGGTTGTCCGCCAGAAGGACGGCCCCATCGTTGGTGTTCACGCTATTGGTAAGCGCATGGGTGAGCAGATTGGTGAGGCTCAGATGTGGGTTGCTTGGGAAGCATTCCCCGAGGACGTCGCTAAGTTCGTCCACGCACACCCGACTCAGAACGAGTCTCTGGGTGAGGCTGCAATGGTCCTGAACGGCACCCCGCTGCACAGCGCATAATCACAGCGCATAAATTTTGCTGACTGGCGTTAGCGCGTCAGCTTAGTATTGACGACCGTTGGTCGTTAGCGGTTGCCGGGCGTATCCGCTGAACAACGCCCCTATCCGGATGCGCGTCGACGTGCTACAACGCATACGGCGCGCATCCGGGTCGCCGCTCACATTTTTCTAGTTCAAGCATTCACAAGGAGAACGGGAAAGATTATGTCCCACACCGTAGTACTGCCCGCACTGGGCGAGTCCGTGACCGAGGGTACCGTTACCCGCTGGCTCGTTGAGGTCGGCGACACCATTGAGGTTGACGCACCCCTGGTTGAGGTTTCCACCGACAAGGTTGACACCGAGGTTCCCTCCCCCGTAGCAGGCGTTGTTGAGCAGATTCTCGTCCCCGAGGACGAGGACGTCGAGGTCGGCGCTGCTCTGGCTATCATTGGCGACGGTTCCGGCGCCGCTGCTCCGGCTGCTCCCGCAGCTGC
>NZ_KV816932.1:263089-263456 GCF_001814485.1 Rothia sp. HMSC066G07
TGACACCGAGGTTCCCTCCCCCGTAGCAGGTACCCTGCTCGAGATCCGCATCCCCGAGGATGAGGACGCAGAGGTTGGCCAGGTTCTGGCTATCATCGGCGACGCTGCTGCTGCAGCTGCTCCCGCTGCTCCGGCTCCGGTTGCTGAGGCTCCCGCAGCTCCCGCTCCGGTTGCTGAGGCTCCGGCTGCTCCCGCAGCACCCGCCGCTGCTCCGGCTGCTCCCGCAGCTGCTGCTGCAGGCATCGAGGTCGTACTGCCCGCACTGGGCGAGTCCGTCACCGAGGGCACCGTTACCCGCTGGCTGAAGGAAGTTGGCGAGCAGGTTGAGGTTGACGAGCCCCTGGTTGAGGTTTCCACCGACAAGGTT
>NZ_KV816932.1:263556-290914 GCF_001814485.1 Rothia sp. HMSC066G07
CGCAGCTCCCGCTCCGGTTGCTGAGGCTCCTGTTGCTCCGGCTGCACCCGCAGCTCCCGCTGCACCTGCCGCTCCGGCAGCTGCTGAGGGCGAAGCATACGTGACCCCGCTGGTCCGTAAGCTCGCTAAGGACAACGGCATCGACCTGTCCACCGTCAAGGGCACCGGTGTTGGTGGCCGCATCCGCAAGCAGGATGTTCAGGCTGCTATCGCTGCTAAGGGTTCCGCTGCTCCCGCCGCTGCTGCACCCGCTGCACCCGCTGCAGCTGCTGCTCCGGCTGCTGGTTCCGCAAAGGCACCGCACACCTTCGAGGTTTCCCCCAAGCGTGGCACCGTCGAGAAGACCGCACGTATCCGCCAGGTTATTGCAAAGCGTATGCGTGAGTCCCTGGACATCTCCACCCAGCTGACCCAGGTCACCGAGGTTGACGTGACCCGCATCGTTCAGCTGCGTGCAAAGGCTAAGGACGGCTTCGCTGCTCGTGAGGGCGCTAAGCTGACCTTCCTGCCCTTCTTCGTCCAGGCATCCGCTGAGGCTCTGCAGCAGCACCCCGCTCTGAACGCTTCCATGACCGAAGACTACAAGCAGATCACTTACCACGGCTCCGAGAACATCGCTATTGCTGTGGACACCCCCAAGGGTCTGCTGGTTCCCGTCATCAAGAACGCTTCTGACCTGGGCATTGCTGGCCTGGCAAAGGCTATTGGCGACCTGGGTGGCCGTGCACGTACCGGCGACATCTCCCCCGAGGAGCTGTCGGGTTCGACCTTCACCATCACCAACATTGGTTCCTTCGGTGCACTGTTCGACACCCCGATCATCAACCAGCCGAACGTTGCAATCCTCGGCACCGGTTCCATCGTGAAGCGCCCCATGGTTGTTAAGGATGTTGACGGTAACGACGTTATCGCTATCCGCTCCATGTGCTACCTGTCCCTCACCTACGATCACCGCGTGGTCGACGGTGCGGACGCTGGTCGCTTCCTGCACACCCTCAAGACCCGCCTGGAGGAGGCAAACTTCGAGTCTGAGCTGGGCCTCTAAGACCTGCATAGATTCAAGGAAGTTTCCTTGTGGCGGTGCCCTGATGGGTAACCGAGTGTAGCTCTCCGGGTTTTCCCGAACAGCGAGCAAAAAGGCGGCGGTTCCATCCACTTCGGTGGGTGGGGCCGCCGCCTTTTGTTGTGTCCGCGTTTCTACGGTGTCAGCTACGCGGCGTCAGCTAGCCGGTACGGGTTCAGCGCGGGCTATCTCCCAGCCTTTCTCACCGCGGTGCAGGTCGAAGATGACTTTCTGGCGGGTGACGCCGTTTTCTTCGCTGAGTTTACGGGCTTCCTGCTCGGTTTTATCGGCGCGGTAGCCGGGTGCGGAGACTACCGCCATCACGCGGATGTTCTCGCTGTCGCGGCTGAGTTCTTCGGCGGTGTCGACAGTGAGCTCTGCGCCGCCTCGGGCACGGCGTTCTTGGTTTCGCTGGTCAATGAGGGCACGTAGAATCTGATCGCCCTGCGCGCTTTTATCCTGTGCGGCTGTATCCTGTGCGCTCTGATCCTGTGTTGCCGTGTCGCCGGGCGCATGCTCCCCCGCTGCGTTCACGGCTTGAGCGGATACGGGCTGTGCCGTTGCCGGGGCGTTCTGACCGTAGAGGGTGAACCCGAGAGGCAGCGCAATAACCCCCAGCGCGAGCGCGGCGAGCCCCAGGCGCGCGGAGGGGCGGGCGAAAGCACCGCGTAGCGCCGCAAGGCGGGATGAGCCTGTCGCTTCTGCGTTCTTTCCGGCATCTGCATTCTTCGGAGCGGGTGCACTCTTTGCAGGGCTCAATACGGAGCTCGCCACAGGGCTCAACGGCATAGAGCCTGCGGCAGCTGCCGGCTTCTTCACGCGAGGCAAACGTTCCGCTAGGTACCGTTGCGCCTTTTGCGTCTTTGAGAGCCTCTGTACCGGCGCGGGATCCACAGCTGCGGGAATGAGGGCGCGGGCTCGTTCTGAACAGCTCAGGTAGACGTTGAGCGGGCGAGGCGGCACCTCCTCCGCGAGGGCGACCACAGAGCTGAGCCCTGCAAGCGCCGCCTCCTGGTCGGGTGCGTCCAGCAGGTATTCGAGGGCTCTGCCGAGGCGCTCAATCCACTCGTTGCTGGGTGCTCCTTCGGGTGCGGTGCCGACGGCTCCCATCCGCAGTGAAACCATGCGCAGTGAGAGGGGTACGCGGGCGGCGGAGGGTTCCGGTGTGTGCCCGCAGGCGGCTTGCCAGAGCAGGGCTGCTGCTGAGCGTGCGTAGTTGCCCAGGGCGGCGGTGAGCTGTTCCGTGTCTAGAGGAACCGCTTCACGATAGACGGCATCAGGTAGGAGCAGTTTGGGCACTCCGGCGGCGCTCAGAGCGATGTATTCGGCACTCAGCTCGGCGCGCCCCTCCCCTGCCTTTTTAAGGCTGCCGAGCGCCCGGTGCAGAGTGCGTGCCAGGGTCATGAGCTCGGCGGAGTTGAGGGTGCGAGCGCGCAGGAGCTTGTCAAGGGTGCCCGCATCGAGGGGCTCGTACCAGAGGCACAGCTGATCGGCGCTATCGGCGCTCTCACTAGTAACGGCGTGGAGCTTGGCGAGTCCGGGCGCGTTACGCAGGGCGGCGGCTACCTGCGGGGTCTGGGCGTGCCGCTGAGCGGATGCATCCGTGTTTTCCTCGAATCCGTACCCGTTGGCTGCCGCGCGCAGAGTGGGCGCGGCAGGAGCCAGCTGGGCGGAGGGAGCTGGCGGGGCGGGGTGAGAAATGGTGCGCAGGGTGTAGCGTTCGGGGTGCGCGGAGGGCACGGAACGTACGGCGGGTGCGCTCTCAGTGGGTGTACTTGCGGTTGTTCCACCCCGGTACTCAACAATCTGCAGGGTGGGCAGAGCCGGGTTGGCGATGCTTTCCAGAACGTGTGCTTCTTTACTTCTCATACCATCATGTTATCAAATTACATCAAACAATATCTTTAAGCACTCTAAAATAGTTAAAATACTCCAAAGGACCCCAAAGGTTAATTCAGGTATTTATCTGCTTATTCACCGTTCCTCCCCTTGAGCACACCCTCACGTAACATTCCGACGTGTTCGCTCATCACGTGATTCAGGGCGCCCTAATTTTCTTCCCTCCACCAGCAGTACTAAGGTAGAAAGTATGTCTGTGACGATTGAACGCGTGGGCTTCGCCCCGAACTATGTGAACTATGTTGAGTGCCTGGACAAGCAGTACCGCATCCACGATGAGGTGGCTAACCGCACCCGCCAGAATACGATTCTTCTACTTGAGCACGAGGCAGTGATTACTGCCGGTAAACGCACCGAAGACCACGAGTACCCCGCAGACAAGTCCACCCCTGTCGTCAAGATTGACCGCGGCGGCAAGCTGACCTGGCACGGCCCCGGTCAGCTGACCGGCTACCCGATTCTGCGCCTGCCCGAGCCCATTGACGTGGTGGCGTATGTGCGCATCGTCGAGGAAATCATCATTAACGTCCTGGCTGGTCTGGGCATTAAGGGTGAGCGCGTTGAGGGCCGTAGCGGCGTATGGATTCTGGGCGACGGCATCACCCAGGACAAGAAGATCGCGGCACTGGGCATGCGCGTTTCGCGTAACACCACCATGCACGGCTTCGCGATTAACTGCTGCAACGACACCGCGCCTTTCCAGCAGTTCATTCCCTGCGGCATTAGCGATGCGGGTGTTACCACTATTTCGGAGCAGCTGGGCCGCACCGTCACCCCCGCCGATATTTTGGAGCCGCTGGAGGCAGAGCTTCTGAAGTACCAGGACCGCCTGGCAGAGTCTTTCGAGCCCATTGCGGCGCAGGACTAAACGCAGGGTTAGACGCAGTCAAGAAGCATCGAACGGGTCGTACACGTAACGCGTCCGGCTTTGTTCGTCATATACGAAAACCAGTTTCACCTACGCCTGAGCGGGCGTAAAATAGAAGATGGCCCACCTGCACAGAGGGCACATCTAGACCAAGGAGAAGACTTTTGAGCACCGCACCTGAAGGACGCAAGCTACTGCGTGTGGAGGCCCGCAACGCTGAGGTTCCCATTGAGAAGAAGCCTCACTGGATTAAGACCAAGGCTATTGTTGGCCCCGAATACAACGAGATGCGCGAGCTGGCTCGCGGTCAGGGCCTGCACACCGTGTGTGAAGAGGCAGGCTGCCCCAATATTTACGAGTGTTGGGAAGACCGTGAGGCAACCTACCTGATTGGTGGCTCCGAGTGCACTCGCCGTTGCGACTTCTGCAATATTGCGACCGGCAAGCCCGTCGCTGTTGACTATGCTGAGCCGTTCAAGGTTGCTAAGAACGTGAAGGTCATGGGTCTGCGTTACGCAACCGTGACCGGTGTTGCTCGTGACGACTTGGAAGACGGCGGTGCGTGGCTGTACGCAGAGACCACCCGCCAGATTCACAAGATGTGCCCGAACACCGGCGTTGAGATGCTCGTCCCCGACTTCAAGGGTGTTCCCGAGCATGTTCAGAAGGTGATTGACGCTAAGCCCGAGGTGTTCGCGCACAACCTGGAGACCGTCCCCCGTATCTTCCGTCAGATTCGCCCGGCATTCCGTTACGAGCGTTCCCTGGATGTTATTACCCAGGCTAAGGAAGGCGGCATGGTCACCAAGTCCAACCTGATTCTGGGAATGGGCGAGACCGACGACGAGATTTACGAGGCGCTGTGCGATCTGCACGATGCTGGCTGCGACATCATTACCCTCACCCAGTACCTGCGCCCCGGCCCGCTCTTCCACCCGATTGAGCGTTGGGTGAAGCCGCAGCAGTTCGTGGACTTCGCGAACATGGCTGAGGAGATCGGTTTCGCCGGCGTTATGGCGGGCCCGATGGTTCGTTCTTCGTACCGCGCAGGTCGCCTGTGGGCTCGTGCAATGCGTAAGAACGGCTACCCGATCCCCGAGAACCTTGCCCACATTGAGGGTGAGGGCGCAGCCCTGCAGGAAGCCTCCACCCTGGTGGCTGCAGGCTACTAAGCCTTTTCAGAATCTTTCTGAGAGCGTTGAGGCTCCTCGAACCCGGTGTTCGTCCGGTGTTCGGGGAGCCTCCCCTTATACCCCGTCCCTTGTGTGGGTAGGGTAAACTAGAAAAATTGCAGGCATACACTGCATCGTTACGTCACTATGGTTCCGTGAGCGTTTGAGGCGCTTCTCGGGGCCGCGGAAGAACCAGCCGAGGAAGAATCGTGGCAGATAAGCGCGAAGAGAAGAAAAAGAAGAAGGAACGCACTCCGGGCACTTTCGCCCAGATGAAGCAGGTCTACCAGATGACCAAGAAGTCCGACCCGAATATTGGTTGGATTCTGAGTCTGTCGGCTCTGGGTACCCTTTTGGTTTTCCTCCTCATCGGTATTGCCCTGGGTAACTGGATTACTTTCCTGATTCTGGGTCTGGGCGTTGCCGCTATTGTGGCGATGCTTCTGCTAGGTCGCCGCGCGCAGACTGCGGCTTTTGCTCAGATTGAGAACCAGCCCGGTCGTAGTGGTGCAGCGATGAACTCGGTGCGCCGCGGTTGGATTGTTGAGGAGCAGCCCGTTGCTGCGAACCGCAACCAGGATCTGGTGTTCCGTGCGCTGGGCCGTCCCGGTATTGTGCTGGTGACCGAGGGCCCTCACAGCCGTGTGAACTCGCTGGTGAACACTGAAAAGAAGCACCTGGCTCGTGTGGCTCCCGGTGTGCCGGTTCACGTGATTGAGACCGGTCACGATGAGGGTCAGGTTGAGCTCAAGGACGTTGTGAAGACCATGAATAAGCTGCCGAAGGCTCTGACTCAGCAGGAGATGCAGGTTGTTTCTGGTCGCCTGAGCACTCTGAACACTATGCGTAACCCGATGAATGGTCTGCCGAAGGGTGTTGACCCGATGCGTGCACGCCCCGACCGTCGTGCGATGCGCGGCCGCTAAGCGAGACGCTGATATAAGGTTTTGAAGGCTCCGGCTCTTCCCGTGTGGGGAGGACCGGGGCCTTTTGTTACGCCCGATTATTGCGCTGCTGAGGGCATTGATACTGGCTTTGCTACTGGCTCTACTGAGGGCGTTAGCATCTCTACTGTGTGTCGTGAGACAACCAAGATGTAACTCCTTTCCAGGATTTGTAACATTACCGAAACACGATAGTCACGCACGCGCAAAAAATAACCACTATGCTTGATATGTCACAGGGTTTTGCCCGCGGCCAAAAACTAAACCAAAGACTGAATGTGATGAGGGAAGATACCCTCCTGCACCGTCAGTCGAACAAGGAGCAGTCCTCATGTTTACCAGCCCCCAGGAAGTTCTCGACTTTATCAAGAACGAAGAAGTAGTCTTCGTTGATATCCGATTCACCGACATGCCCGGCGTGCAGCAGCACTTCAACCTGCCCGCTAAGGCGATTGATGACGATTTCTTCGTCAACGGCCAGCTTTTTGATGGCTCCTCCATTCGCGGCTTCCAGGGCATTGCAGAGTCCGACATGCAGCTGATCCCCGACGTTCAGTCCGCGTACGTTGACCCCTTCCGCATTGAGAAGACCCTGGTCATCATCTGCTCCATCGTGAACCCCCGCACCGGCGAGCCCTACCACCGTGACCCCCGCGGCGTCGCTGAGCGCGCCGAGGCTTACCTGCAGTCCACCGGCATTGCAGACACCGCGTTCTTTGCATCCGAGGCTGAATTCTTCGTCTTCGAGGACGTTCGCTACCAGGTCGAGCCGAACTCCGTGTTCTACAAGATCGACTCCGATGAGGCACCCTGGAACACCGGCCGCAAGGAAGAGGGCGGCAACCTGGGCAACAAGACCCCCGTCAAGGGCGGATACTTCCCCGTCTCCCCCGTCGACAAGCAGGCTGATCTGCGTGACGCAATGTGCGTAGCAATGGACGAGGTTGGCCTTGAGGTTGAGCGTAGCCACCACGAGGTGGGCGCAGCCGGCCAGGCAGAAATCAACTACAAGTTCGACACCCTCACCAAGGCTGCTGACGACCTGCTGAAGTTCAAGTACGTCATCAAGGGCACCGCAGACGCATGGGGCAAGTCCGTGACCTTCATGCCCAAGCCCGTGTTCGGCGACAACGGCTCCGGTATGCACTGCCACCAGTCGCTGTGGCAGGACGGCGAGCCCCTCTTCTACGATGAGCGCGGCTACGCTAACCTCTCTGACACCGCACGCTGGTACATTGGCGGTCTGATTGAGCACTCCTCCGCTGTTCTGGCGTTCACCAACCCGACCGTGAACTCTTACAAGCGTCTGGTTCCCGGCTACGAGGCTCCCATCAACATGGTGTACTCGCAGGGTAACCGTTCCGCTGGTATCCGCATCCCGATTACCGGCACCAACCCGAAGGCTAAGCGCCTGGAGTTCCGTGCACCGGACCCCTCCGCTAACCCCTACTTCGCGTTCGCTGCTCAGCTGATGGCTGGTCTGGACGGTATCCGTAACCGTATTGAGCCGCCGGCACCGATCGATAAGGACCTGTACGAGCTGCCCGCTGAAGAGGCTAAGGACATCAAGAAGGCTCCGGCTAACCTGGAGGAGGCTCTGGCTGCTCTGGAGGCTGACCACGACTTCCTACTCGAGGGCGGCGTCTTCACCGAGGACCTGATTCAGGCGTGGATTGACTACAAGCGTAAGAACGAGCTGGAGCCGCTCTCGCTGGTTCCGCACCCGCTTGAGTACCAGCTGTACTACGGCGTCTAATCTTTCTTCCTGAACGGTGCCCCTTGTAGGGGGTGCGTTCTGGAGAACAGGCAACGGCCTATATGTTCCTCTGGGAACGTATGGGTCGTTGTTGTGTGCTCGGGCATATCTCTACGGATTTCTATCTTGCTGTAGCACTTTTGGCGACAGTACGTGTCCAATATTTTTCTGCTTCGTTGAGCCTCGTGTATCTTAGTTGCGCTTAGAGCGGCTCTAAGGGCTAAGCTGTTGGTGCTGGCGTTCCCTCCCTTTTTGTCGTGCAACCGGAGGGAATGCCAGTCTATTTTTATGCCCTTGTGCAGTTGACTGCTTTCAGCACTCTAGAGGCCACATCATAAGATGTTGTACCCGCTAGTCCCGGGGTTCTTCCTGCACGGGCGTACAATGAAAGTGCGTGCGCCCGGCCGGCGGCACCTACGAATTCCGCGAGAAACGACACTGAATGCCGTGTTCTCCCTACCGCCCCTCACACTCTCAGCATCAGCTAGGGCGGCTATCGCCGATGACCGACCGACCCGTCTGACGCCGCATCCACTGTAACGAGGAGAAATCTTATGGCATATCAGCCGACCATCCTAAACGGTGAAACTGTTTTCCGTAACGAAGTTTTTCAAACCGGCCTCATGTCCCAGCTGCTCGACGGCATCTACGATGGCGAGATGACCATCGGTGAGCTCCTGAGCCACGGCAACTTCGGTGTGGGTACCTTCAACGGCCTCGACGGCGAAATGGTCGTCCTCGACGGCGTCTGCTACCAGGTACGCCACGACGGCTCCGTATCCCTGCCCGACCTGCGCCAGCAGACCCCCTACGCCGTGGTCACCAACTTCGTGCCCATGATTAAGCGCGAACTGCCGCTGAACCTGCTGCGTAAGTCTGCCTCGCAGATTCTGGATGACTTCACCGTCTCCAAGAACTACATGTACGCCATCAAGATTTACGGCGAGTTCGAATGGGTCCGCACCCGCACCGTCATCAAGCAGGAGAAGCCCTACCCGAAGATGGTAGCCGCAACCGAAAATGAAGACATCGTCCAGTTTGACAACGTGACCGGTACGATTGTTGGTTTCCGTACGCCCATCTACGAGCAGGGTATTTCGGTTCCCGGTTGCCACGCTCACTTCATCGACGACGATCACGTTCAAGGCGGCCACGTAGTCGACTTCAAGCTGCGCTCCGCTAAGGTCGAGATTTGCCCCGGTACCGGTCTGCAGCTGCACCTGCCGCTGACCCCCGAGTTCTCCTCCGCTAACCTCTCCCCCGAGGACCTGGCTGAGCAGATTTCCAAGGCTGAAAAGCACTAAGCTTCTTTCCCACCGGGATACAGCAACGAAGGAGCCGCCCTCTACAAATCTGTAGAGGGCGGCTCCTTCGTGTTTATACGCGCTGTAAACGGCGCTTACGCCTCGGGCACGAACTCGCCGTGGCCGCGCTCGCGCAGGGCGGCACGCACCTTCTCAGCGGCCGCATCCAGCTCTTCGGCGGTAGCATCCTTCTTCGCGTTAGCGGGATCGTAATCAGCCATGCCGTCAGCCGGGAACAGGTGGATGTGGGTGTGCGGAACGTCGAAGCCCGCAATCATCAGAGCCACACGGTCCTTATCAAATGCCTGATCCAGGGCACCAGAAATCTTGTGCGCCACAGCGAACAGGTGCGCCGCCAGCTCAGCCGGCAGGTCGGGCCAACGGTCGACCTCAGCGCGGGGAACGAGCAGCAGGTGACCTTCCGACAGGGGCATGATGTCCAGGAAGGCGACGCAATGCTCGTCCTTCCAGACGAAACGACCCGGGATTTCGCCATCAATAATCTTGGTAAAAATTGTGCTCACAATACTCTCCTTCATGCGCCGTCATCGGCGCGTTTGAAGCTCAACGGTCAGGCTTACGCCTCAACCTCAATACTCTCACCGGGGTTCAGGTGCTTCAGCTCAGTGCCGTACTTCGCACCGAAGTTCGTCACCAGGCCTTCAATAATGCCGGTGCCATTCTGATTAATCATGCCGTTGTGAATCGGAACCACACGCTGCGCGCCGGTCGCAATCACAAAATCGATGACTTCCTGAACCTTCGACCAGGGGGCGTGAATCGGCACCAGGACGGTATTTGCACGCACGCGGTGAGGAACCACCAGCGAGTCACCCGGGTGGTACACGGCACCGTTAATCAGGTAACCAACGTTAGCGATGGTCTGAATCAGCGGGTGAATCAGGGCGTGCTGACCGCCGTAGGTCTTCACCTCAAAACCGGGGATGCTGAACTCAGAATCAGAGGAAACAACGGTAACCTCGGCAGCGGGTACAGCTTCCTTGATGACCTGGGCGACAGCCTCGGGAGCCCAAATCTTCAACGGGGTCTGTGACTCGGCACGCTCAGCAATCAGCGGCAGCACCGACGGGCCATCAAAATGATCCGGATGCGCGTGGGTCACGAACAGGTAATCGGCGCCTTCCAGCGCGGTGGCGTGTTCGCCTTCTGCAGCAAAGTTACCGGGGTCAAGAACGAGGGTGCGCCCCTCATTTTCAAGGCGGATACATGAGTGGGTGTACTTCGTCATTTTCATAGTTTTAGTCTACCGTTAACCCTCATTCGTGCCTGTTGATGACTTCAATTTTTGAGATAAAGCGCAAATCAACCACCTTTTGAACGCCTCTAGTGTAAAGTCGTAAGACAAGATCGACCACACAATGGGGCGGGCCTTCCGCCCCGAAAGGTTCAGCAATGGACACTCATATTCCCGTACGGAGAATTACGAAGCCCGCCGAAGCCCGAAATACCCGCCAGCGTCGTATCATCAAGGCGACCATGGAAGAGCTCGGCGATTTCATCTCAGCACAGGATCTGCACCTGACCCTCGCGAACCGCAAGGAACAGGTCTCTCTCGCAACCACCTACCGCGTGCTGCAGTCGCTGGCTAACGCCGGTGAGCTCGACTCGGTCAAGGGCGTTGAGGGTGAGACGCTGTACCGCCACTGCCGGGTGAAAGATCACCACCACCACCTGCTCTGCCGCCGATGCGGCACCGCCATTGAGCTAGAAGCACCCGCCCTTGAGGACTGGGCACTAGCGATGGGTAAGCAGCACGGCTTCTCGGAGCTGGAGCACGTGGTTGAAGTGACCGGCTACTGCCCGGACTGCACTTTAGCACGTCGCGAGGAAGAAGCGCAGGGCGGCACTGCACGCTAACGTTGCAGGCCAAGCCGCAACCTCTAAGCCCCTCATCTGAGGAGCTATCCCCCATCGAGGGAAAACCTTCTCAACGAAGGAAACGGCGCCTTCAAGATCTTTGACGCCGCTACAGCACGACACACAGGGCATCTGGACAGAGCAATCTGGACAAGGCAACACAACGCCACGCAGACTAAGCCCACGCCGCACCGGGAGAAACCCCTTTTCACAGCCGGCATCCATGCACGACAACGAAAGAGCCCCACCTCATTCCCGAGGTGGGGCTCTTTCTATAGGTCTTATGCCTTCTCAGCCAGCTGGCGGCCCGACGCGCTATGGCGACGCTTCACGCCACCAATCACACGGCACACCACATAAATCAGGAAGGAAATACTGGTCACGTAGGGGCTAATGGGCAGCGAACCGGCAAGAGCCAGCAGAATACCGCCCACAATGGACGCCTCCGCGAACAGCACCGACAGGATTAGGGTGCGCACCGGAGATGCCGTTACCTGCATCGCCGCAGCCGCCGGAGTAATCAGCAGCGCCAGCACCAGCAGCGAACCGACCACCTGCACCGACAGCGCCACAGCAATACCCAGAATCACCATGAACACCAGGGACAGGAAGCGCATCGGCACGCCCTTAGCGCGCGCCACCTCCGGGTCCAGGGAGGCGAAGCTCAGCGGGCGCCACACCATCACCAGCAGGGAAATAATAACCACCGCACCAATAATCATGGTGTGCAGCTGGTCGGCGTCCACAGACACAATCTGACCGGTCAGCAGACCAAACTTATTCGCGCTACGGCCCTGGTACAGGGAGAGGAAGAGAATACCCAAGCCCAAGCCAAACGGCATGAGCGCACCAATCACCGAGTTTGATTCACTCGCTTTGGAACCCAGAAACGCAATCAGCAGAGCCGAGGCAATCGAACCAATCATGGAGCCGGTCACCACGTCATAGCCGAGCAACAGGGCAAGGGCGGCACCCGCAAAAGACATTTCAGAAATGCCATGCACCGCAAAGGCGTGGTCGCGCATCATCACGAAAATACCGACGAAACCACCGATAAGCCCCAGAACAGCGCCAGCAAAAATAGAGTTCTGCAGCATCTGCAGCAGCTCACCATAGCGGTCAAAGACGAAGATACGGGAGAGCAAATCATTCTGCGCGGCAGCAACCGGAGCCAGAGTGGGGAGGGAAGCAAGAATGGTCATCGAGTGGTTCCTCCCGGAAGGTGTAGGGTGCGCTGCGGTTCAGAGAGACCAGACTTCAGGTGGGAGCCGTGAATGTTCTGGTCGGTGCCCTCAATATGGCAGTGGTCGCTGGCGTGAGTCTCACCCACCACCACGTAACGGCCATTAGACTTGAGCACGCTCACCGGGGTTCCGTACAGGGAGGTGAGAGTCTCGCTGGTCATGACCTCTTCCACCGACCCGACCGTGAAACGACCGTTCGCCAGGTAGAGCACACGATCCACATGCTCAATGATGGGGTTGATTTCGTGGGTCACGAACACTACCGCCACGCCGCGTTCACGGTTGAACCGGTGAATCAGCTCAGCCACCGCGTACTGGTGGTTGAGGTCCAGGGAGAGTAGCGCCTCGTCAGCCAGCAGAATCTTCGGGTCGTTCGCGAGCGCCTGGGCGATACGCAGGCGCTGCTGCTCACCGCCGGAGAGCAGCCCCACCGGCACGTTCGCGTATTCGGTCGCGCCGACGGCTTCGAGGAGTTCGTCAACCTTGGCGCGGTATTTGCGGCCGTGCAGGCGGATGCCCCAGCGGTGCCCGTCCACGCCAAGTCCCACGAGGTCGCGGGCACGCATCGGGGTGGAGGTGGGGATGGACTTCTGCTGCGGTACGTAGCCGACGCCAGCGTTGCCCAAACGTGCGGGTTTGCCGAGCACAGAGATTTCTCCGGCGTTGAGTCCGGTCAAGCCGAGAACGACTTTGAGGAAGGTGGACTTGCCGGAGCCGTTGGGTCCGAGCACGGCGAAGTATTCGCCTGCGCCGATGTCGAGGGTTAGATCTTTCCAGAGGGTGCGGGCCCCGAAAGCGAGGCTACCCCCGCGAATGGAAATCGCGGGGGCGGCACCGTTATTGTTGTCAGTCACTTAGGAGAGCGCCTTTTCGAGGTTGCTGACGTTGGTCTTCATCCATGCCAGGTAGTTGGTGTTTTCCGGCAGGGTTTCGGTGAAGGATACGTAGTTCACCGAGGCGTCCTTAGCGGCCTGCAGCACCTCGTTGGTCTGGGAGGTGGAGGTCTGCTCGTTGTAGGCGAGTAGCTGGACCTTCTTCTCGGTGACCATGTCCTTGGTTTCCTTCAGGACGAGTGCGGGGACGTCGTTGCCGGCTTCGGCCGCCTCAGCAAATTCACTGGGGGTTGCGTTCTCTGCGCCGGTGGAGGAAATCAGGTAGTCCGGCACGGGCTCGGTGGACAGGTACTTCTTGCCTTCACCGGCGATTGCCTTAGCTGCTGCGTCCAGTGCGTCCAGTTCCTTGGAGAAGGTGGATGCGTTGGTGCGGAACGCCTCAGCGTGTGCGGAGTCGAGGCCTGCGAGCTCTTCAGCGATCTTCTGGGCGACCTTCTTCATGGTTTCGAAGTCGTACCAGAGGTGCTCATTGAACTCGTGTGCGTGGGCGTGGTCGCCGCCGTCTTCGTGGTGTTCGCCGCCGCGGTGGTCCTCGACCAGGTGGGTGTATTCGGCGTCGGTGAGCTTGCCGCTGACCTTGACCGCGTTCACGATCTTCTGGGAGGCGTTGTCCTTGCCTGCGAGGTCTTCGAGGAACAGGTCGTAGCCTGCGCCGTTGATGACGATCAGGGATGCGTCCTTTGCCTTGAGACGGTCGGCGCTGGTGGCTTCGTAAGAGTGGGGGTCGGTGCTGGTGGAGGCAATGAGCGCGGTGACCTCAATGTAGTCGCCGCCAACCTGCTTGGCGATGTCTGCGTAGACGTCGGTGGAGGCGACGACCTTCACCTTGCCCTTGTTAGAGCCAGCCGAGGAGGACGAACCGGAGGAGGTCTTGTTCTCGGTTGCGCAGCCTGCCAGCAGCAGGGAGGACGCAGCGAGTGAGCCCATTGCGGTGAGGAAGTGCTTGCGGGTGATCTTCGGGTGCGACATGAGGGCTCTCTTTCGGTTCGTTCTAGTCTGTAGGTTCCTTAACTACATCATGCGCACACCCGTATAAACAACTCTTTATTGGTGTCATTTGGGTGCTGTTAGGCAACCCTTTTCCCTGTCAGTAGCTTATGCAACAGGGATAGTTAGCTCAGCCTACTGCGCTCCCCCACCGCTACTTTATACTGCCGCTTCATCCCTCCGTCTGAGAGTGCCCCTTGGGGGCATCCATAAGACGTTTTTAACCGCAAAACAGCCCGCCCCTCGCCCTCTTTGACGAGGGCACCGGGCGGGCTGTGTGTTCAAGATTTCCCTGTTTTATTCGAGGTATCTCACGATACGGCTACTGGGCTTATTACTGGGCTTCACGCGACTGCTGTCGGCGTACACGCTCACGCACCGCATCCTGGGTGGTGTCGTTGATTTCACCAACGAGCTCCTCCAGCACGTCTTCAAGGAAGACCACGCCGAGGGTTACGCCCTGCTCATCCATAACCTGCGCGATATGGGTTCGGCTGCGCTGCATGGAGGCGAGCGCATCGTCAATATCGGTGGTCGGGGTGAGCGTGTCCAGGGAACGTAGCTTGTACCAGGGGAAGGGCTCGTCGAACCGCTCGGGGGCGATGGCGAGGGCATCCTTCACGTGCAGGTAGCCCATGTAGGTTCCGTCGCTGTCGGTAATGACGAAGCGGGAGTAGCCGCTGCGTGCCACGGCGCGTTCCAGTTCGGCGGGGGTGCTGCCGAAGGGCAGGGTGACGAGCCTATCGCCGGGCACCATGATTTCGTAGACGTCCTTCTCAGTGAATTCGAGGGCACTTTCAATCACGCCGGCATCGTCTTCCACGGTGCCTTCCGCGGTTGAGGTTGCCACGATGGTCTGCAGCTCGCCCAGGGTGAAGGTGGAGGCGACTTCGTCCTTCGTGTCGACCTTCATGAGCGCCAGCAGCTTGTTGGACAGGTTGTTCAGCAGGGCGACCACGGGGGCAAAAATCTTGGAGAAGGTCACCAGAGTCGGCACGATCCAGAGCGCCACGCCGCGCGCCGCGAGGGTCACGGCAGCGTTCTTGGGAACCATCTCGCCAAAGATCACGTGGAGGTAGGTGACCAGGATCAGGGTGATGCCGAAGGCGATTACGTCCACGATGGCGTGGGGCAGGCCGACCAGATGCAGGGGCACTTCCAGCAGGTGGTGCAGCGCCGGTTCTGAGACGTTCAGGATCAGCAGGGAGCAGATGGTGATGCCCAGCTGGCAGGTGGCGAGCATGAGCGAGACGTTTTCTAGGGCGTAGATGACGGTCTGCGCTCGCTTATTGCCTTCTTCGGCGAGCGGTTCGATTTGTGCTCGTCGGGTGGACATGATGGCAAATTCACCGGCGACGAAGAAGGCGTTTCCGGCGAGCAGGATGACGAGCAGTGCGATGGCTACCCAGTCGTTCATGCGTTGCCTCCCTTCTCGGTCTGTTCCTGTGCGCTAGGTGCGGGGGTGAATCGGATGCGGTCCACGCGGCGGCCTTCGAGGGTGTCGACGCGCAGGGTGCCGCCGGTTACGGGGACGCTGTCGCCTACTTCGGGGATGCGGCCGAGGCGTTCCATCATGAAGCCGCCGACGGTTTCGTATTCGGGGCTTTCCTCAACCTCGAGCCCGGGGATGAGGGTGTTGATTTCGTCGGGGCGGCGCAGGCCGGAGAACACCCAGTCGCCGTTGCCGTAGCGTAGGGGGCGTTCGGTGCGGCCGCGGTCGTGTTCGTCGGAGACTTCGCCGACGATTTCTTCGACGAGGTCTTCGAGGGTTGCGATGCCGGCGGTTCCGCCGTATTCGTCGAGGACTACGGCGAGCTGCAGGGCGCCCTGGCGTAGCTGGGTGAGCAACGCATCCAGGTGCAGGGTTTCGGGGACCTGCAGCACGTCTTCTGCGAGGGCGCCGGCTTCGAGGGTTTCGCGAACCTCCGGGGGCACGCCGACCGCCTTCTTCACGTGTACGACGCCCACGATGTTGTCGTGGTCGCCCTTGTAGAGGGGGAATCGGGAGTGGCCGGTGGAGCGCGCCAGTTCGATGACTTCGGCAACGGGTGCGGTGTCTTCGAGCATGGCGACCTGGCCGCGAGGGGTCATGACTTCGGAGGCGGTCAGCTCGGAGAAGCGCAGGGTGCGGTCCACGAAGCGTGCCGCGTCGGAGTCGAGGGTGCCTTCTTCTGCGGAGCGACGAACCATGGAGGAGAGCTCTTCGGGGGTGCGTGCCGCGGAGAGTTCTTCTTTGGCTTCCATGCCGAAGCGTCCGAGGATCCAGTTGGCGGAGCCGTTCATGACGCGCACGAGCGGGGACATGACGCGGGTGAAGGCGAGCTGCGCGGGGGCGACTCGACGCGCCACATCGTAGGGTTCGGCGATAGCGAGGCCTTTGGGCAGCAGTTCGCCGACGACCATGGAGAGCAGGGTTGCGATGAGCATCGCCAGCACCAGGGTGAGTACGTCGGTCACGCTGGTGGGCAGACCCAGGCTACTGATGGCGCCGGTGGTGAGCGCCTTGATGGCGGCGTCGAGGGTGTAACCGGTCAGCAGCGTGGTGATGGTGATGCCGATCTGGCAGCTGGACAGCTGAGTGGAGAGGGTTTTGAGGCAGCGCAGGACGGCGTCGGCGGCTTTATCGCCGGAGTCTTTTGCCTGCTGCACGGTCGCGGTTTCGAGTGCCACGAGGGAGAACTCTACGGCGACGAAGAAGCCGGTACCCAGGATGAGGAGCAGGCCGATGAGTAGGAGAATCAGATCCACTCAGCCACCGCCTCCATCGACTGGTGTGCTGCGCCTTGGGCTTGGCGGGGCAGCCCCGCAGTCAGGCTGTCCAGATGCTGAGCATCGGAGGTGGTGTTTTTGGGTGTTACAGTGCCGTGTTGCGCAGAGTACGCGGGCAGTATTCTGCGCTGGTTAGTAGTCAGAGTCTTACTCAAAGGGTCATCCATACCCCATATTTTAGCGAAGGTTTCGTCTCTTCCCGGTGCTGTAGAGTGCCTGCTCACACGTGCAAGACAGCACTTGTTGCGCACGCGGCTCATTGCTAATCCGTAAGAGTGAAAAATTGCATTGCGGATATGGCGCGATGAGCTGGAAAGTTCACCGTGATTCTCTTTACACTTATACATAGGAGCATGAGTGTGCCGCCAAGCAAGCGGATGAACCCCGACGTTCACGGCACGCTAGGCAGGTTTGTACGGTGCACACCCCGCACATACGGCCACCATCTTAGGCGATGCGCACATGCTCAGCGTGATGATTCGCCCCTCGAAGACGCGGGTCGTCTATGCCGGGGAGAGTCCCGGACGCGACGGATAAATTCACACTAATTGGAAGAGGCGTTTAACGTGCCAAATCTGCCAGAACATCTGGTGCCTGAGGAATTTGCCGGTAACGAATGGTTCGTTGAAGAACAGTACGAGCGTTACCAGAAGGACAAGAACCTCGTGGACCCTTCATGGTGGCCCATTTTTGAGACCATCGACAAGGCGCTGGGAGGCGCCGGTACCGCTAGTGCAGCTCCTGCTGCGGCCCCCGCCGCACCGGCTGCACCTGCCGCACCTGTAGCAACTCCCGCCCCCGCGGCACCGAAGCCTGCGGCTGCGCCTGCTAACCCCACCCCTCCCGCTGCTACCAAGAAGGCTGAACCTGTGGAACCTGCTGAAGACAAGATTGTCCCCCTCCGCGGCCCTGCTAAGGCAGTTGTCACGACCATGGAAGAGTCGCTGACTGTCCCCACCGCAACCACCGTTCGTGCGGTCCCCGCAAAGCTGCTCATTGAGAATCGTGCTGCCATCAACAAGTACCTGGCAAGCACCCGCGGCGGCAAGGTCTCCTTCACCCACATCATTGGTTACGCTGTGATTCGCGCAGTGGCAGCGATGCCTTCGATGAACGTGACCTACGGTGTGGACGAGAAGGGCAAGCCCGTTGCAATCCACAACGCACACGTGAACTTTGGTCTGGCTATTGACCTGCCCCGCCCCGATGGTTCCCGTAACCTGGTCGTTCCGAACCTCAAGGGTGCTGAGCAGCTGAGCTTCCGCGAGTTCTGGGATGCATACAACGACATCGTTAAGCGTGGCCGTAACGGCGCGCTGACCATTGAGGACTTCCGCGGCACCACTGTTTCGCTGACCAACCCCGGTGGTATTGGTACCGTCCATTCGGTGCCCCGCCTCTCCAAGGGCCAGGCAGCCATCATCGGTGTGGGCGCGCTGGAGTACCCGGCTGAGTTCCGCGGCCTGTCCGAGAAGCTCATCACCCAGCAGGGTCTGTCCAAGATCATCACCCTGACCAGCACCTACGACCACCGCGTCATTCAGGGTGCAGGTTCCGGTGAGTTCCTGAAGCTGGTTGAGCACTACCTGCTCGGCGGCGACGACTTCTACGACGCAATCTTCCGCGACCTGAAGGTTCCCTTCGAGCCGGTTCGTTGGGCACGCGACAACCACGTCGATGACGCTCACGAGATTTCCAAGGTTGCACGTATCCAGCAGCTCATTCACGCGTACCGCGTGCACGGCCACCTGACCGCAGCAACCAACCCCGTTGGTTACAAGATGCGTTCGCACCCGGACCTGAAGCTGGAGAACTACGGCCTGACCCTGTGGGATCTGGACCGCGTCTACCCGACCGGTGGCTTCGGCGGTTCCGAGCGTCTGCCGCTGCGCACCATCTTGGAGCGCCTGCACGAGGCATACTCCGGTTCCCTGTCCGTTGAGTACATGTACTCTGAGGACCCCGAGGTTCGCGCATGGTTCCAGGAGCGCCTGGAGCGCGGCGTTGCTAAGCCCACCCGCGAGGAGCAGCTGCGCGTTCTCTCCAAGCTGGTTGAGGCTGAGGCATTCGAGAACTTCCTGCAGACCAAGTACCTGGGTCAGAAGCGCTTCTCCCTGGAGGGCGGCGAGTCCCTGATTCCGCTGCTGGACGCTGTTCTGGACAAGGCCGCTAACAACGACCTGAAGGGCGTTGCCATTGGTATGGCACACCGCGGTCGTCTGAACGTGCTGACCAACATTGCTGGTAAGTCCTACGCTCAGATTTTCCGTGAGTTCTCCGGCACCGCAGCACCCTACGAGGGTGGCTCCGGTGACGTGAAGTACCACCTCGGTACCGAGGGTGTCTTCACTTCCGATTCCGGTAAGCAGACCCAGGTGTACGTGGCTGCTAACCCCTCGCACCTTGAGGCTGCAAACACCGTGCTCGAGGGTATCGTCCGCGCTAAGCAGGACGTCTACCGCGAGCAGGGCGTTGAGGGTCACCCGGTCCTGCCGATTCTGATTCACGGTGACGCAGCGTTCGCTGGCCAGGGCATCGTCATGGAGACCCTGCAGATGGCTGACCTGAAGGCGTACACCACCGGCGGCACCGTGCACGTTGTGGTGAACAACCAGATTGGCTTCACCACCCTGCCGAACGACGGCCGCACCGCAACCCACGCCTCCGACATTGCGCGTATGACCAAGGCTCCGGTCTTCCACGTCAACGCTGATGACCCGGATGCAGTGGTTCGCGCCGCACGCCTGGCATTCGAGTACCGTGAGCGCTTCGGTCGCGACGTTGTCATTGACCTGATTTGCTACCGCCGCCGCGGTCACAACGAGGCTGACGATCCGTCGATGACCCAGCCGAAGATGTACCAGGATATTGACGTCCTGCCCTCGACCCGCACCCTGTACGCACAGGACCTGGTCGGTCGTGGCGATGTCTCTCAGGAAGAGGCAGACGAAGTTCTGGACTCCTACCACTCGAAGCTGGACGCTATCTTCGTCGAGACTCAGTCTTCGGCACCGGCTCCTGCTGGCGCGCACGTTTCCGGTCTGGAACTGCCTGCTGCTCAGCAGAACACCGAGGTCGTTCACGGCGGTAAGACTGCAATCTCCCGTGAGACTCTGCAGCACATCGCTGACGCGTTCGGTAAGGCTCCCGAGGGCTTCACCGTCCACAAGAAGCTGAAGAAGCTCATGGAGCAGCGCGTTGAGATGGGCCGCACCGGCAACGTGAACTGGGGTATGGGTGAACTGCTCGCCTTCGGTTCGCTGCTGATGGAGGGCACCGACGTTCGTATGAGCGGTCAGGATGTTCAGCGCGGTACCTTTGTTCAGCGTCACGCTGTTCTGCACGACCACATCACTGATGAAGAGTGGTCGCCGCTGGAGCACCTCTCTGAGGACCAGGGCAAGTTCCGTATCTACAACTCCTTCCTCTCTGAGTACGGCGTTCTCGGCTTCGAGTACGGCTACTCGGTGGAGCGCCCCGACTCGCTCGTGGTGTGGGAGGCTCAGTTCGGTGACTTCGCAAACGGCGCTCAGACCATCATTGATGAGTTCGTGTCTTCCTCCGAGCAGAAGTGGGGCCAGCGCTCCTCGCTGGTTATGCTGCTTCCTCACGGCTACGAGGGTCAGGGTCCTGACCACTCCTCGGCTCGTGTTGAGCGTTACCTGCAGCTGTGCGCTGAGAACAACATGACTGTTGCATGCCCCTCGACTCCGGCTTCGCACTTCCACCTGCTGCGTCGCCACTCTCAGCACCGTCCGTACAAGCCGCTCGTGGTGATCAGCCCCAAGCAGCTGCTGCGTCTGAAGGCTGCCGCGTCCTCCATCGAGGACTTCACCGAGGGTTCGTTCCAGCCGGTGATTGGTGACCGTTCGGGTATTAACCCGGCTCAGGTTGAGCGTGTGGTCTTCGTGTCCGGTCGTCTCTACTACGATCTGGAAGCTGAGCGCGAGCGCCGCGGCGACACCAAGACCGCTATTGTCTCGGTGGAGCAGCTGTACCCGCTGCCCGAGCAGGAGATCAAGGAGCAGCTGGCTCTGTACTCGAACGCTACCGACGTTGTGTGGGCTCAGGACGAGCCTGCTAACCAGGGTCAGTGGCCGTTCATGGCTCTCAACCTGCAGCCGCTGATCGACCGCCGTATGCGTCTTGCTTCCCGCTCCGCAGCTGCTTCCCCGGCTGCTGGTACCGGTAAGCTGCACGCAGCTGAGGCTGAGGCTCTGCTCAAGCAGGTCTTCGAAGGCTAAGGTCTTCTACAGCTAATCGGCTGATGATTTAGCTCTTCAAAACCCGTCTTCCCGTCAGATGTTTCTGGCGGGCAGACGGGTTTTTTAGTCTCGGATACTTACCGGATAGGGTATTAAGTTCGAAAAGAGGCCGGTAAGCGCTTATCCTAGATATAAAGACTATTACTCACGTGCCTTGCCGCCTCTCACGGCGGGCGCATCCTGCTGAAGAAAGAATTCCGTGGAGCAACGCAATATTCGAATTGTGGCAGTCGGCGATGACCTGCTCGCCGGTGTTGGCGATCCCCGTACCCTCGGCTGGTTTGGCCGTGTTATGGCGCGCACCCCGCAGACCACCGCATCCATTGCGGCATATAACCTTGCCGCCCCCAATGAAGGTAGCGAGCAGCTGAATGCACGCTGGTTCGAGGAGGCGCGCCGCCGCTTCGTTCCCGGTGCTGATAACCGCCTCATTATTGCTCCGTCGACCTTTGACATTGATTTGGGTCTGACCAGCGCTCGTTCGCGTTTGAACCTGGCGAACATTGTGGACATGGCGTCGCAGAACAATATTAAGGTTCTGGTCGTTGGTCCGCCGCCGACCTTGGACGCTGAGCGTAACCGCCGTATCGCTGACCTGTCGGCGGCATACGCGGATGTGGTGACCCGCCGTAACCACGTGTACGTGGATACGTTCAACCCGCTGCTTCACCACGAGCAGTGGCGCAACGATCTTGCCGCGAATGACGGCCGCCCGGGTCAGTCCGGTTACGGTCTGATGGCATGGCTGGTTCTGCACCGCGGCTGGTACAACTGGCTGAACATTCCTGAGCACGGCTAAGAGCCCGCTCCCCCGGCTGGGGTTGTGAGCTGATGCGAAGAAAGTTCGTGTTTTTTAGCTCATATCCCGGTTCCAAGATGCAATCATGCCGTTTCTATGAAAAAATAGACGGCGTTGCCCTTATAGCGTGGAGCACCGGTTTTCGGTGACCGCCTCTGCTAGGGCAGGTAATAGGGGGCACGCACCGCGAAGGTGGGGCGTGCATCCATGAACACTATAAGGAGGCTCTGATGAGCAAGCGCGGTCGTAAGCGCAAGGACCGTCGTAAGGGCGGCGCAAACCACGGTAAGCGCCCCAACGCATAAGGTATCTTGCATACACTTTAAAACCCCGGCGTTTCGGATATTATTCGGACCCGGGGTTTTGCTTTACCCGCAGATGTTTGTGCGCGTTCTGCGGAATAAAGAGAAGAATTCTACGTTATGGATGTGAACGCCTGGCGCGTTCCTGTAGAGGAGAAACATGGCTGAAACCAACACCGCGGCGGATACCCGCGAGCTACGCGAACGCTTTACCGCGGACGCTATGCAGTATGTGGATCAGCTCTACGCTGCTGCCCTGCGGATGAGCCGCAACTCTGCCGATGCTGAAGACTTGGTGCAGGAAACCTACATGAAGGCTTTTGCTTCGTACCACCAGTTCACCGAGGGTACGAACCTGAAGGCGTGGCTGTACCGCATCCTGACGAATACGTACATCAATTTGTACCGTAAGCGTCAGCGTGAGCCGCAGCAGTCTCAGGGTGAGACGGTGGAGGATTGGCAGCTGGCTCAGGCCGGTGAGCATGATGCGGTGGGTCTGCGTTCTGCCGAGGCGGAGGCGCTGAGTGCCCTGCCGAATACGGAGGTTCGTGAGGCTCTGAACGAGCTGTCTGAGGATTTCCGCATGGTGGTGTACTACTCCGATGTGGAGGGGTTCGCGTACAAGGATATTGCGGAGATTCTGGATATCCCTCTGGGCACGGTGATGTCTCGTCTGCATCGTGGCCGCCGTATTCTGCGTGAGAAGCTGCTCGATTATGCGCGTGAGAACGGTCTGCGCCCTTCGACTATCGCAAAGGTAGAAGCGAAGGCTGAGGCGAAAGCTGCACCGAAGGCAGGTGCTAAGGCGCAGCCGGCTAAGGCTGCCAAGCCAAGGGCGTAAAGTCCCCACCGGCGAGCTCTCGTTCTGAGGCGCCTGCGGATTCTTAGCTCCGCTCTTCTACACGTGAGTTAGCCCCCCATGAGGTTGAGGCTAAACTCCCCTAACGCTTTATACCTTCCGTGTGAAAGGAACCCCGATGTCAACCACAGACAAGAATTCTTCTGTCCCCGAAGCCTCCGCGGCTTCTGAGCCGCTAGAGGATTGCGGCGGCCAGCCCTGCTCGTCGTCCCTCAAGCGCCTCTATGAATTCCTCGATAGGGAGCTGAGCCCCGAGCAGCTGCGCACAGTTCAGGCGCATCTGGATGCCTGCCCCGAGTGCGCGGATGTGAAGGACTTTGAGCTGATGATTCGTGAGAAGATGCGTTCTTCGTGCGCTCAGCAGGCGCCCGAGCAGCTGAAGGCTCGTCTGCTGCAGGATGTGCAGAAGTTCTGCGCCGAGGCTAACCTCTAAGCTGCCCCAAGCTGTTGCCCCGCTGGGGGTACAGACATCTGATGATGAGTGAAGGCGGTGCACCAATAACGGTGCACCGCCTTTACGCGTATTGATTGGTTCGTGTTGCTTGGTTCGCGCTGCCTATCTCATCGCTGGAGCCCTCAGCGGCTCGCAAACCCTCAACCGGTAGAATAGGGGTAGACATCAACCGGCGCAGCGTCTCTGAGTCTGCGCCCTCCCCATGATTTGAACCAGAAGAGGATATATGAGCGACGCAGCAGTGCAGCTTTCCCCCGGTGATTGGCCCGCTCCCCTGGCACCCGCCTCCAGCGACACCGCTGGCAAGAACGCGCTGGTGCATATTCCGGGTTCTAAGTCGCTCACGAACCGTTATCTGTTGCTTGCTGCTCTGGCTGATTCCCCCTCGTATTTGCGTGCGCCGCTGCATTCGCGCGATTCGGCGCTGATGATTGAGGCGCTGCGTCAGCTGGGGGCGGGTATTGAGCTGGTGCCGACCGATTCGCCGTTCGGTCCGGATGTTAAGGTTACTCCCCTGAGCTTTGTGGAAGCGCATTCCGCACAGGCTCAGTCCGATTCCGCTCAGTCGCGCACCGTGTCGATTGAGTGCGGTCTTGCCGGTACCGTGATGCGTTTTGTGCCCGCCCTGGCGGCGCTGCTGCCGGGTGAGTTCGCTTTTGACGGTGACCCGCATGCTCGTCAGCGTCCGATGGGTCCGGTTCTGGAGGGTCTGCGTCAGCTGGGCGTGCAGGTGGATTGTGAGCAGGGCGAGAACGCTCTGCCCTTCGTACTGCGCTCCCCCGGCCTGGCGAGCGCAGAGGGTGTTCCTGAGGCGCCCGTGGTTCGTATTGATGCTTCCACGTCGTCCCAGTTCGTTTCGGCTCTGTTGCTGATGGCGCCTCGCCTACCGCAGGGTATGGTGCTGGTGCACGAGGGTTCTTCGGTGCCGTCCATCCCGCACATTCAGATGACCGTGGAGGCACTGCGCCAGATGGGCATCGAGGTGCAGGAGCACTACCCGAACCAAGCCAATGAAGCAGAGGGTGGCGAGTACCGTTGGACGGTTCATCCCGGTTCTTTCCCCGGATTTGAGATGACCATTGAGCCGGACCTTTCGAATGCCGGTCCGTTCCTTGCCGCCGCCGTGGTTACCGGCGAGTCGGTGACTATTCCTCATTGGCCTGCACCCGCGGCTGACTCTTCGGCGGGTACGACCCAGGTGGGCGATATGTGGCGTGAGCTTCTGCCCGCGCTGGGTGCGCAGGTTCGCTACGCTGAGGGCCGTCTGACCGTGACCGGTCCGGCGCAGCTTCCCGAGGGTGACTTCTCCTTTGACCTGTCTGCCGGTGGCGAGTTGGCGCCGACCATGGCGGCTGCCTGCGCTTTCGTGAAGGGCCGCGTTGAGCTGACCGGCATTGCGCATCTGCGCGGTCATGAGACGGACCGCCTCGCAGCGCTCGCCGCTGAGATTAACCGCCTGGGAGGCACCGCCCACGACACCGCCGATTCGCTGGTGATTGAGGCGCCCATCCCCGCTGCCGCGGAGGTTGCGCAGGTTCTGGCGCGCACCTACGACGATCACCGTATGGCGACCTTCGCGGCGATTATTGGTCTGCGCCGCCCCAATGTGGTGGTGCAGAACGTAGCCACCGTAGCTAAGACCATGCCCGAATTTACCGCAATGTGGGAGGACATGCTGGCGCAATGGCAGACCGGCGCCTCCACCGCTGATGCTACCGCTGACCAGGAGGTCTTCTAAATGGGTTCTTCCCGCATGAACGTGCGCGATTTCTCCGAATGGGATGAGTCGGATGTGCGCGTGCGCCCCAACAAGAAGGGCTCCCGCCCCCGCACGAAGGACCGCCCGACCTTCAAAGAAGCGATTCGTGGCAGGGTCATTACGGTGGACCGCGGCCGCTGGTCGGTCGTCGTGGATGAGGGTACCGAGAAGGAGCGTACCCTCATTGCGGCGCGCGCTAAGGAGCTACGCCGCACCGCGATTGTAACCGGCGACTTTGTGGACCTGGTGGGTGACACCTCCGGCGCGAAGGATACCCTGGCGCGCATTGTGCGTCTGGGCGAGCGCACCTCGATTCTGCGCCGTAGCGCCGATGACACTGACCCGTCGGAGCGCGTAGTTGTGGCGAATGCTCAGCAGCTGGTGATTGTGGTTGCTGCGGCGAACCCGGAGCCGCGCACCGGCTTCATTGACCGTGCCGTGGTAGCGGCGTTTGACGCCGGGATTGAGCCGATTCTGTGCATTACGAAGACCGATGTGCGGTACCCGCAGAACCTGCTGGATTACTATGCGGCGAGCGGTTTGAAGATTGTGCTGTCTTCGTCTTCGGATGGTTTGGCACCTAGTCAGGAGGGTGCTGCCGGTTTGGAGTCGGCACCGGTTCAGGAGCTTCTGCAGGAGCTACTGGGTCAGGTGTCGGTGCTTCTGGGCCATTCGGGTGTGGGTAAGTCGACCCTGGTGAATGCGCTGACCGGCTCTGAGCGTGCGACCGGTCATGTGAACGCGGTGACGGGTCGTGGCCGCCACACCTCCTCGTCGGCGTTGGCGTTGCGTCCGGTGAATGCGAATGGCGATCCGATGGAGCCGGGCACCTGGATTATTGACACTCCGGGTATTCGTTCTTTCGGTCTGGCGCATGTGCCGCCGGAGACCGTCGTGGAGGCGTTCGTGGATTTGGCGCCCGGTGCGGCGGATTGCCCGAAGGCGTGTACTCACGCGGCGCAGGCTCCCGAGTGCGGTCTGGAGGCGTACGTTGCTGCCGGTCGTGCCGGTGAGAGCGGTCCCGCCCGCCTGGAGTCCTTGCGTAAGCTGCTGCTGTTGACTCCTGAAGAGGGCGATTCGGAGAAGGAACTGGGCGCTCTCGTCTAGGTTCTCTCCACTGCATTACACACAGCACTACACGCACATTTTTGCTGACTACATCACCGAATACTGAAGAAGAGCATTACTATGAGCCGTCCCCAGCAGTACACCGACGATTTGCGTCTTGCGCATATTCTTGCCGATAGCGTCGATCGTGTGAGCGCCATGCGTTTTCGTGACCGCCCGGTCTTCTCCCCCGCTTCCGAGGTGGTAGAGCCCACTGAGGCGGCACCCGCCGCAACGCCGTTGGCGCCGTGGCAGCAGGCTACTCAGCAGCCCGCGGAGCCGCAGGTGCAGGAGCAGGAACCGGTCGATTACGCCTCGGGTGTGGCTCAGGAGGTTGAGGAGCTTCTGCGCGCGCAGCTATCGCGTGTGCGTACTCGCGACGGTATTGCCGGTGAGCATGCTGGCTATAACGGTCAGGCGTCGCGCCAGTGGGTGATTGCGCCGATTGCTGAGCTGGATAATTTTCGCCGCGGCGTGCCGGTGTGGGCGACTCTGATTGCTCTGCTGGATCAGGGTGAGCCGGTGGTGGGTGTGGTGTCTGCACCCGCGCTGGGCCGCCGCTGGTGGGCTGCTCGCGGTTCGGGCGCGTACACGGGTAAGTCTTTGGCACAGGCGACTCGTCTTGAGGTGTCCTCGCTGACTCAGCTGGATCAGCTATCTGCCGCGTACACCGACCTCGCGTCCTGGAAGACAGCCTCTGAAGGCGCTGTGGACCGCTCTGGCGAGTTTATACAGCTTCTGGGGTCAGTGGGTCGTTCCCGTGCGTACGGTTCGTTCTGGGCGGCGTGTATGCTCGCTGAGGGTGCCGTGGATACTGTGGTTGATCCGTCCCTGTCTTTCTATGAGGTGGCGGCTCTTCTGCCGTTGATCCGTGAGGCTGGCGGCGTCGCCTCCACTCTGGAGGGTGACCTGCCCGAGAACGTGGGCATTTCAGTCTCCGGCGTGCATCCGGTATCCCTGGTGGCGAGTAATACGGCGGCGGTCCAGCAGCAGGTGCTGGAGGCGCTCGCACCCCGCCCCTAGCCTCCCCCCCCCC
>NZ_KV816933.1:0-174792 GCF_001814485.1 Rothia sp. HMSC066G07
TCGTTGTCCAAGAAACGGGAGGCAGTTCAGTCGTGATGGGCGGGGCTTCTTGCTGTCTATGGTGCCCACGGCTACTGATGCCTACTATTGCGGCGTGCTCAGGCGGCACTCAGATACGACCGCTTAGCGGGTGTGGCGCGGCTTCTGGCCCTCTTCACGAGCGAACGGAACCTTATCGCCAGCCAGCTGCGCACGCAGGTCCGCGATGATGGTTTCCGCGGTCAGACCGACCTCCTCCAGAATCTGCTCGCGGGAAGCGTGCGGAATGAACTCCGCCGGAAGACCCAGCTCGCTCAGCGCGGTGTCCACGCCAGCCGCACGCATTTCCTGGCGGATGCGCGAACCCACGCCGCCGGAACGCACGCCGTCCTCAATGGTCACCACAATGCGGTGATCGCGAGCCAGCTCAATGACTGAAGACGGCACCGGCATCACCCAGCGCGGGTCAACCACGGTGGACTGGATACCCTCGGCGGCAAGCACCTTGGAAGCTTCCAGAGCCACGCGAGCCATAGCGCCCACGGCAACGAACAGCACGTCACGCTGACCGGTCTCCGGGTGGGGTTCACCGGTGCGTGCCAGCACGTCCACGCCATCGCTGCGGCGCTCCAGGGCGGGAATGTCCTCGCCAACGGAGCCCTTCGGGTAGCGAATCACGGTCGGTGCGTCGTTAATAGCTACAGCCTCACGCAGCTCTTCGCGCAGGGTCGCGCCATCACGCGGAGCCGCCAGGTGCAGACCCGGAATGAACTGCAGCATCGCCAAATCCCACATGCCGTGGTGGCTTGCACCATCCGGGCCGGTAATGCCGGAGCGGTCCAGCACCACGGTCACGCCCGCCTTGTGCAGGGCAACGTCCATGAGCAACTGGTCAAAGCCGCGGTTCAGGAAGGTTGCGTAGAGGGCAACCACCGGGTGCATGCCGCCGTACGCCAGGCCGGCACTCATCGCCACGGCGTGCTGCTCAGCAATACCTACGTCAATAACGCGCTCGGGGTGGCGCTTCTGGAATTCGCGCAGACCCACGGGAATGAGCATCGCGCCGGTAATACCAACGACGTTCTCCTGCTCGTCCGCAATATCTGCAATTTCGCGGCCAAAGACGCCGGTCCACGACTCGGAGGTGCTGGTCGAAACATCCTCACCGGTCAGCGGGTCAATCTGGCCCACCGCGTGGAACTGGTCGTCCTCATTCGCGCGGGCGGGCGCGTAGCCGTGACCCTTCTCGGTAATGGCGTGCACAATCACCGGGCCGGCGTAATTCTTCGCCGCGGTCAGTGCGTTCTCCACAGCCTGCTGGTCGTGGCCGTCAATCGGGCCCACGTACTTCATGCCCAGGTCTTCAAAAATACCCTTGGGCACGACGACGTCCTTAATGCCCGCCTTCATGCCGTGCAGGCCGCGGTACACCATCTGACCGACGGGGCCGCCACGCTGCAGACCGATGCGCACCGCATCCAGTGCGTGGTCGTAGCGGTGATCGAGGCGCACACGATCCACCTGCTGCTGCACACCGTGCTTCAGCTCAGAGAGCTGGTTCGCGAAACCGCCAATGGTCGGCGCGTAGGAGCGGCCGTTATCGTTGACCACAATCACGACCTTGCGGGTGCGGTCGGCAGCAATATTGTTCACAGCCTCCCACGCCATGCCGCCGGTCAGCGCGCCGTCACCAATGAGGACCACGGTGTAGCGGTCATCTTCACCGTTGAGCTTGTGCGCGCGAGAAATACCGTCAGCCCACGAAATCGAGCTGGAGGCGTGCGAAGACGCAATAATGTCATGCTCAGACTCGCCGCGATCCGGGTAGCCCGACAGGCCGCCCTTCTGGCGCAGAGTCTTAAACGCGTGACGGCCGGTCACCAGCTTATGCACATAGGACTGGTGGCCGGTGTCGAAAAGAATGTTGTCCTTGGGAGATTCGAAGACACGGTGAATGCCAAGGGTCAGCTCCACAACGCCCAGGTTCGGGCCCAGGTGACCGCCGGTCGCCGACACATTCGTTACGATGAACTGGCGGATTTCCTTAGAGAGCTCCTCCAGCTGCTCGTAGCTGAGGTTCTGCAGGTCCGCCGGGGACTGAATACCCGGGAGCAACTTGGCAGTGGCACCATCGCCAATGCTGTAGTCGGCGGTGGGTGCGCCACCGGCGGCGCTATTCGGGGTCTCCTCCTGCGGCAATGCGTTTTCAGCGGACATACACCCACACTCCTCAAGGTCGGGGCACGGCTCATTCCGTGCGTTGGTTCTTCAATGATTCTACCGTTTACGATGCCAAAAAGCAGATTTATGCGCCCGCAGAGCAAGACGCACCGGGTTGAGCGAAAACGGCCTGAAATAACCCCTAGTGGGCAGGCTGGTGAACAGCCCAACCCGTCCAACACGGCGATTATTTGCTGCTTTGTTACGGCTACTAGCCTCGCGCTACTCTCCGCACTACTTGGTGCGGCGGCGGCGCGGACGAGGCTTCGCCGGGGCACGCTCAAAAAGCGCAACCGTCTCCACATGATGCGTATTCGGGTACATATCAAACGCCCGAAGCTGCACCATATCCCAACCCAGCTCACGCAAAATACCGGTGTCACGACCCAGGGATGCCGGATCGCACGCCACGTACAGAATACGCTTGGGGTCCAGCGCATCCAGGCGTTCCAAGGTGGTGCGGTTCGCGCCCTCACGGGACGGGTCAAGGACCACCGCATCAATGGCGGGGATTTCGCCAAACTCAAGGGCGGTCTTCAAGTCCACCAGGTGACGTGCCACGTCGCCGCGAATCACCTCAATGCGGGTGTCCGCAGAGTTCTCGGTGCGGGAGCAGCCATCCGGCGCGAAGTTCGAGCGCGCATCCTTATGGGTCACCGGGGAGCCCTCAATGCTGACCACGGTGCCGGTGGCGCCCACGGCGTCCGCGAGCGCGGCGGTGAACAGACCCGCGCCGGCGTACAGGTCGAGGGTGCATTCGCCTTCCTGCGGGCGGAGCATGGTGAGCATGGTTCCGACCATGGTGGAGGGGGCAGCGCGGTGAATCTGCCAGAAGCCGCCGGCGGATACCTGGTAGCTGAATCGGCGGGAGCCGAAGGTGACTTCTTCGGTGACGGAGCGCAGGCCCGCGCCGAGCAGCTGGTCGCCTTCGGGTACGCGGCGGTAGGGGCTGTGGGCGGAACCGGGGCGGCGGCGCTTGGGCTTGCCGTTGGAGGTGGACTGCGGGGTAAAGAACAGCGAAATCTTGCGCTTGGCGAGCAGACCCCAGGCGTCGGATGCCTGCTGTTCGATGTCCTTAGCGACCTCCTCGACGGAGAAGCGCGGGTCGACGATGAACTGCAGCAGGACCCTACCGCGGGAGGAGACGGTCGCCTCGACTTCGCGTACGCCGCGCAGGTTCAGCTGTTCAAGCTGCAGGTTACGCAACTCGGTGGCGGCGAGGGGAAAGTCGACGACCGGTACGGGCTGGGAGGCGCGGTACGGGTGCATGCCGACGCGCCAGGTGACGGCAGGGCTCTTCTTGCCGCCGTTCTGCTCTTCGCTATTGTGCGCGCGGACCTTGGTCACGTTGTAGCGCACGCGGCTACGCCAGGACAGACCCTCGTTGTTATCGCGCAGGGGCAGCTCTTCAACCATGAGGTTGGTCAGCAACGGCGATTCGAGGGGCAGGCCGCCCAGGCGGTTGATTTGGGTGCGGACGATATCGGTCTTGTAGCGTCGCTGCTCATCCAGGTTGATGTGGCCGTACTCCATGCCGCCGAGTAGTTCGGGTACGCCGGTTGCTGCGGCGCGTTCCTCTTCGGTGGCGAGCGCATCCGCCTGAATCCAGGGGTGGGCACGGCGCGCCAGGGAGGGTACGGGTACGGAAATAACGTCCGCGAAGTAGAAGCGGCGCTTGGGGCCGATTGCGGTGATGCGCACTTCAGCCTGTTCGCCGACGATGCCGTGACGCACAAAGATGACGCCCTGTTCGGTGCGCGCTACGAAGGCGCCGCCGTGTGCGGGTGCCTCACAGGTGACGGTGAGGGTCTGCCCGACGCTGTATCCGTCTACTTTTTTGGAGGCGGCAGGCGTGGTAGCAGTGTGAGTCACAGCATTGTCTCCTAAAGAATCACTTAATGTGAACTATTTTACACCGGTTTGTATCTTTATTCCGATTCCGACGCCCCGCTAGGGGTACCGAATAGGGCGTAAAGGGCAAAGTCCAGGCGCTATGCGGGGTGCTCAAGCAAAGTTGCGGGGCAATTGACCGGGCTCGGCACTGGGCAATCATACTGGGCACCAGGCAAATATTTCTGGGCGCTGGGCAGTCATGCTGGGCGCCGGGCGAATATTATGGCTGGCGTTTCTTCTCGCGCGCCACAGCGTCCGCCTCGTGCAGGCGGCCGCGGTACACCGCGTGGCGGTTGCTCTGAATCAGCTCGCGGCCACCACCGGCTGAACGAGTAATCTTCGGGGCGACTGCAGCCGCAGAGCCGTCAGTATCAGCCTCTGCGGTCAGCTCATTGGTAGCCGAGTCCTTACCCTGCAGGCGCTGATCAAAAATCTCATCATACACCTCATCCTCGTGCATCGCCCAGGGCACGGTTGCCGTCATAACGCCTGGCTCATGCAGAAGCGCCTGCTTGAGGCGGCGCACCGTGCGGCGGTGCAGAAGACGCTGCCACCAGTGCTCCACCACGAATTCCGGCAGGTAGACCACCAAAATATCGCGCGGTGACTTCTTGCGGCGGCGGCGAATATACGAGACGACAGCATCCACCGCGTCACGGTACGGCGAGTCAATGACCGACAGCGGCACCGGAATACCGAGGGCGTACCAGCGCTTCTTCACGACCTCCAGGGCGGCCCGGTCGTTGTTGACCGTCAGCGCCTCAATCGTGGAGGGGCGACCGGCACGCGCATAGGAGAGAGCACGAACCACCGGGCGGCGCACACGCTCCACGTACACGATGGCGTGCACACGCGAAGGCAGGGCCGCCACATCCGCAACGGATTCGGCGTTCAGGGGGACGTCCAGGGCGGCATCCACCGCATCGTAGTGGCGGCGAGTCACAACCATACCTCCAACCATCAGGGCAATCATTCCAAGGGAGAGCCACGCACCGGCGGCGAACTTCGTCACCACGACGATGACCAGCACCGCGGCGGTTACGACCACGCCCACCGCAGAGACAGCGATATCACGTAGCAGGGCGCGACGCGGCATCTGTGCGAGAGTAATACGCAGCAGGCGCATGCGGTAGCGCACCACCGCCAGCTGCACCAGCACCATGGACAGGCACATGCCCACGATGTACAGCTGAATCAGCGAGTACACGTCCGAGCCGAAAACGGTGGTGAGGAAAATTGAGAATGCCGACAGCGCCAGCACACCGTTCGCATACAGGCCGCGTGATTCCATGCTGCGGAAGAACACCGGCAGGTACTGGTAATCAGCCAGCGACGAGGCAATCACCGGGAAGCCGGTAAACGCAGTCAGCGAGGCAATAATCAGCACGCCCACCGTGGCAAACACCAGCAGCTGCGCGAAGAACGGAACACCCTGATAAATCGCCAAAGCCACCTGGTACAGCGCCGGCTTCTGGTGGAAGTACTCCCCCGGCGCGTGCCCGTCAATGAACAAGAAACGGGTCGTATCGTGCACCATGTGCACGCGGGTTGCCGCCGCAAAACCGAGCAGGCTCACCAGCAGGACCGAGGTAATCAGGCCCATCATCATCATGGTGACCGCCGCGTTATATTTCTTCGGACGGCGGAAATACTTCACAGAATTAGAGATCGTAGAAACACCCGAGAACGCCACCACACCGGCGGAGAACGAACGCGCCAGAAGCAGCACCAGCGCCAAGCCTTCCAGGGCATGATCGTGGTATTCGGGGGCAATCACGTAGGTCGCCGACTCAGCCAGCGGCAGGGTACCCGTCGCGGCACGAATCCAACCCACAATGAGGGTCGCTCCTAACAGCGCCAAGAAAACGTACAGCGGCCAGTACGCAATCTTGCCCAGCAGCTGCACGCCACGCAGCGCAAACAGCGTCAGCGCGACAATGAGTAGCACAGCAATGTGCGTGCGCCAATCCTGAATCTGCGGATACAACGCCACCAAAAACGAGGACGCCGAAGACATCGACACCGCCACTGTGAGCATATAGTCCATCAGCGAGGAAGCGCCCATCACAATCGACGGCAGCGCACCCAGTTTGCGGTGCACCAGCTGAATATCGCCCTCAGAAGCAATCTGATTAATGTTGTACCGGTACGTGCCAATCACCAGCAGACCCACCATCGCCACCCCCAAACCAATCCAGGGCGAAAAAGCGAGCGCAGAGGCACCCGCGGCGGCAAGGGTCAAAATCATCTGGTCGGCGGCGTAGGCGACCGAGGAGATGCCGTCGGCACCGAAAAGAGGCAGGGCGTAGCGCTTCGGCAGATTGACAGCCGAAAGATTTCGCGTGCTGACCGGCCTGCCGGTCAGGGCGATGCGCATCTTATCCCAACGATTCCTCACGCTGTTAAGGCTATAGGTCGCGGCTTCAAAGCTCAATTTTATTCAGCCGAATAGTGGGCATGGCGAGCGGAATATCACGGAGCATCGGCGCGGAGGCTCACCCGCCCATTACACTGGTAGGGGTAGGCGGTAACGCCTTATCGACACAAAACATCAACACATTCGGAGGGTTGTATGCCTCACTTCGTCATTATGGGTGCCGGGCGCGTGGGCGTCATGTTGGCGCGCACTCTGGAAGCTTCGGGGCATACGGTCGCCGTCATTGACCAGGACGAACGTGCTTTCCAGCCGCTGCGTAAGGGCTTTGAGGGCCGTCTGGTGACCGGTGTTGGCTTCGATGAGGACACCCTCAAGCGTGCCGGTATCACCGAGGCGTACGCTTTTGCCGCCGTCTCTTCGGGCGATAACTCGAATATTATTGCCGCCCGTGTGGCACGCGAAATGTTCAAGGTGAAGAACGTTGTGGCGCGTGTGTACGACCCGAACCGCGCCGAGTTCTTCCAGCGCATGGGCATTCCCACGGTCGCTTCGGTGCGCTGGTCCACCGACCAGGTGCTGCGCCGCCTGCTACCTGAGCAGGCGCTCAAGGGTGATTTCCGTGAACCCTCGGGCCGCCTCATGCTCACCGAGATTCCGCTCGACGACGGCTGGGCGGGTCACGCCCTGACCAGTATCGAACGTGCCGCCGGGGTACGCATCGCCTACATCACCCGCTTTGGTGAGGGCATGCTCCCCCGCCCAGACAGCGCCTACCAGCAGGGCGATAGCGTGCACGTCATGATGCGCACCGACGACGTTGCGGACGTAACCCGTATTCTCTCCCGCCCGCCGCGCGTTGAAGACGAAGAAGTGGAGGTGGACTATGCCCCCGCCTCGGGCCACCGCAAGCACCCCCACGCCCCGAAGAAACCCGCCGAGCAGAAGCACAACGACGGCCCCGTTGTCGAGCATGAGTTCCACCTCGGTGACACTCCCCCGGAGCTGCCCGACCCCCTCGAACTCATCGGCCGCCATCGTGATTCCTCGAAAGGTGAGAAGTAAGTGAAGGTCCTCATTGTTGGTGCTGGCTCCGTGGGTGCCTCCATCGCTAAAGAGCTCATGATGAACGGCCACGACGTGACCATCATCGACTCCAAGCCCGAAGTCAAGAAACGCGCCGATCTGCCCGGTGTGCGCTGGCATATTGGTGACGCCTGCGAACTGTCCGTGCTGCGCCAGGTGCACCCGAACAAGGCGGACGTGGTCGTCGCCGCAACCGGTGACGACAAGGCAAACCTGATGGTCTCCCTGCTGGTGCGCAGTGAGTTTGGTGTGCCGCGCACCGTGGCGCGCGTGAACAACCCGCGTAATGAGTGGCTCTTTGACGACTCCTGGGGTGTGGACGTTGCGGTGTCTACCCCGCGTCTAATGACCGCCCTCGTCGAGGAAGCCGTGGAAGTCGGTGATGTGGTGCGCCTGCTGACCCTGCAGGCAGGCGGCGCGACCCTCGCCGAGTACACCGTGCCGGATGACCACCCCGTCATTGGTTACCGCGTGGACCACGTGCAGTGGCCCGCCGACACGGTACTCACCGCGATCCTGCGTGACGGGACCCCCATCCCGCCCAGTGCCGACGTGGCGATTGAGAGCGGCGACGAGCTGTTCTTCATCACGACCATTGCCGGTGAGGACCAGATCCGCGCACTGTTTGCATAGCACTGTTCGCATAGCGTTTATACGTAAGTTTTTGAGGAGGCGAAAGCCCCGGTCACGGGTACCGGGGCTTTCGCGTACTTCTACGAAGTTCTTCTATGTATGAAGTTGTGGAGTTAGCGGCTTTCTGAACCGTCAACTTCGGCAGCTTCGGAAGCTTCGGCAGTTTCGACAGCCTCGGGGTCCTCGCTCACCGGTGCCTCCTCGGGAGCCGACACACGCCACGCCAGCCACACACCCAAAGCGTACAGCGGCAGACCCATAATCAGGCGGGTCGCCCCCAGCGCCTCCACATTATTCGCAAAATACAGGGGCACCTGCACGGCAAGGCGCAGCATCATCAGCACGGTAATAATCCAGGTCGCCAGCATGTACTGGCGCAGGCGCACCGGGTTCTGGCGCCAGCTCAGCGCCTCACCGCGAATGACCGCAAAAATCAGGCCCGTAATCGGCCAACGCACCAGCATCGACAGCAGGTACGCCAGGATGTACACGCCGTTCGTCCAGAAGCCCACCACAAAGTAGTCGCTCGCATTACCGGTACGGTACGCCGCAAACGCACAAATTGCCACGCCCACCAGACCGGTCAGCGCGCTCACCAGCTTAGAGCCCTGCACCAGGCGAATCAGCGTGAACACGCCCGCCGCAGCCAGCGCCGCAATCAGGGACAGGTTCAGTTCCTTCGTCACGGTGAACAACACCAGGAACGCCACAGCGGGCAGGGAGGATTCCACCAGGCCGCGCCAGCCGCCGATAGCGTGCAGAATATCCACATCGCCGTTGGCGGTGCGGCGCATATTCGCACCCATGGAGGCGCTCAGGCTCTGCGCCAGCTGATTTTCCTCCCGCGCCGGGTCATCAGCCGGGCTAGTTGCGGGGTTAGCGTTCGGATCGGGCTGGGTCGAAGACTGCTCAGCGCTCATGTTTTCCCTTCTCAGCAAAGAATTGCGGCACGATCTCATAGCGCGGGTTATAAATCACCGGCTGATGAGCCCTCACCGACACCACACCGGAACAGCGCAGCAAGGCACCGGCAAGCACGCCGGGCACCATCCGCTGCCCCTGCCACTTCAGCAGCACCCTATCGCCCGGGTTGAACGGCGCATACGGTGGGAAAGACACCTCGTGAGGCTCCTGCACCGCCACAGTCGCCAAAGATGCCGTGTTCAAATGGTGCTGCTTCTCGAGGTCCTCGGACTCCTCCTCGAAATCCTCACCGGGCGGCTCCACAATCGGCATACCAATCAGCGCCAGCGGGCTCGACCACTGCAGGGGCTTCGACTTAGCCACCACCAGCTCGGCACGGTACATCGGCTTATCCTGCAGCGCAGGCAGCCATACCTGCTCCACGCGTCCGGCAAGGCGTACGCGAAAGCGCTCGGGGTACCCGGGAGCAAGAATCTGCTTCTCAGGAACCGCAAGCGCACTCGAGTAGTTCGAGAACTCAGGCATTAGCCAATCTCGGTAATCTCAGGGCCGCGGCGAGGCATCGGGCGCAGCTTGCTGTGCTCGTTCTCGGTTTCTTCCTCCACGGCGGGCTCTTCCTCAGCCGCAACGACCAGGTCGGCGGGCAGAGTCATGGGCAGCAGCTCGCGCGGCGGGCGCGGCTCGTCGCCACGGTCCACCACGACAGTGCGGAAGACTTCCTCCACGGAGGCGGCAGCCTTATCGTCACCGAGCACAGCCGCGCCAGAGATGACGCCGCGCAGGAACCAGCGGGGGCCGTCCACACCCACGAAACGGGCGATGCGCTCACCGGGCTGACCGTCCGGGGTGACGGCGGGCAGGCGGGTCAGCATCTCGGCGCCGAATACGCCGGCGTAGATTTCGACGATGCCGCCCTGCGATGCGACGGACTCGGTCAGATCGTGACGGATATCGTCCCAGATGCCGGTGGTGCGCGGTGCGGCGAATGCCTGCACCTGCAGGGTTGCGCCGTCGCGGGTGATGGTTGCGGCGATAACCGCGCCGGTTGCGTCGTCAGTTTCGAGGCGCAGGTTCATGCCGTCGAGCAACTTGATGCGCAGCGCACCCAGGTCGACGTAGTCTTCGAGGTCTTCGGCGGTGACTTCTTCAATATCGTGCGGGCCGTTGACGCGGTCGTACTTGATGACCTCGGGAGAGTTCTCCTCTTCCTTCAGCTCCTCAACTTCGACGTTGGTCTCCTCAATCTCTTCGGCGACAGCCTTGTCGATGGCGGCCTTTTCAGCCTCCTCGGCGTGCTTCTTTTTACCAAATCCGAACATGGTATTCCTACTTTCACCGCACGCAGGGTGCGGGGGTTTCTTCTCTTCTCTCGTGCGGTTTTCGCGGTGAGAGCAGACTAGTGGATTCCGCTGGAACCGAAGCCGCTGGAGCCGCGTTCGGTCTGATCCAGTTCGTCCACCACGGTAAAGGTTGCGTGCTCGTACTTCTGAATGATCAGCTGGGCGATACGGTCGCCGCGCTGCACGTGGAAGGACTTGGTCTTGTCAGTGTTGAGCAGGGTGACCATCAGCTCGCCGCGGTAGCCGGAATCAACGGTGCCGGGTGCGTTCACAATGGTGATACCGTTCTTGGTTGCCAGGCCGGAGCGCGGGTGCACCAGGCCAACGTAACCTTCGGGCAGGGCGATTGCCACGCCGGTGGGTACGAGGGCGCGTTCGCCCGGTTCCAGTTCGAAGTCGATACGGGAGCGCAGGTCAGCGCCGGCGTCGCCGGGCTTTGCGTAGGCGGGTGCGGGCAGCTCGGGGTCGAGCAGCTTAATGTGGACGTTTACGGGGGTCATCATGGTCAATACTCTAACCTTTCGCGGGTGTCTGTGCCATCACCTCGCGCTGTGTTGAGGCTCTACTGCGGGGTGTTTTCGTTGCGTGTTCGCGTTCAGCGCGTGCCGCGGCGTGCCGTGTTGGGTGCGACGCGGCGCTGTTCTTGCGTGCGCGGCTTTCACATACTCAACGGGGCGGGTGCACTCGGCACTCGCCCCGTCATGAGGTGTATGTCGGGTGGGTGTTAGCCCTTCCCTAAAGTTTTAGCCCTCGCACTCGATGCAGTAGGACAGGCCGCCCTCTTCGCGTGCAATCTGCGAGCGGTGGCGCACCAGGAAGCAGGATGCGCAGGTGAACTCGTCGTCCTGAGCGGGCAGAACAACAACGTTCAGCTCCTCGTTGGAGAGGTCAGCACCGGGCAGCTCGAAGCTTTCTGCTGCGCTGTTTTCGTCTTCGTCCACCGCACCGGACTGCATCTCGGAACGGCGGGCGTTCAGCTCCTCGTAGGACTCTTCGTTCTGCTCTTCGTCCTGCTTGCGAGGTGCATCGTAATCAGTTGCCAAACTTTCACGCTCCGTTGGTTCTGTGGCTGTGTGTTGAACTAGGCCACGCTGGTTTAATGAGTGCTCTAGGTGCCGCTGGTGAGGATTTAACCCCGACGGCATGCCAGGTATTGTTCACCATTGGCACCCTATTTGTCTAATCCTGGGTAGGCTTTGGACGGTTTAGGCGTCACATTCTAGCTTTTTCGGTCCGAAAAGTACATCTTTTTTTGGGGAAAATCCCGCCTCCGCTACTGATTTACCGCGCTTTCACGGTACCCTGGAAGGTAGTTTGCGTTCCGTGCAACACATTCACGAACGCGTCCGGTTCACCTATGGAGGTTCTCATGCTTGAACTGCGTCTGATTGGCGTTCACGATGACGGCGAAAATCTGGTGCTTGAGTCTGCTGACGGCACCCGCTTCTTGCTGCCGATTGACGCGAACCTGCGCACGAGCATCACCAAGGCTCGCCGTATTCAGCCCGCCCGCGGTCTGGGCGCTAAGGGCACCTACGGTCCGCGCGATATTCAGACCCGTTTCCGTCAGGGTGCCTCCGTTGAGGAAATCGCTGAAGAGTCCGGTTGGGAGCCGGAGCGCGTGCGCCGCTACGAGTGGCCGATCGTTGCTGAGCGTGCCCACATTATTCGTGCCGCTCAGAGCGTGAAGATTGGTCGCCGCAGCTCCGCTTCGGGTACCGCACAGATTCCCGTGACCCTGAGCGCCCGCATTGAGGAAGTCTCCGAGCGTTACGGTTTTGAGGACGCAACCCAGGACTGGACCACCCGCCAGCAGGAGAACGGCCAGTGGCGCGTTGAGGTTGATATTGCGCTGAAGGATTCGGTGCGTCAGAACCTGCCCGCGCAGGTCGTCTTCCCCGCACGTTGGGTGTACAACCCGGCAAACCAGGGCCTGTACGCTTCGAATGAGGCGGCGTACTTCCTGATGGGCAATAGTGAGGACGCTGTTGCCGCCGCCGCGAAGAAGGCTCCCGTGGAGGTTCCTCCCGCCCGCCTGCCGAAGGCACCCGAGCCCGCACCGGCACCCCTTACTTCCTCTGAGAGCGCTGATGAGCGTAAGCTCAAGGAGCTTTTGGAGCGCGCCCGCTCGGTGCGCCCGGCGCAGGTTGAGGAGCCCGAGGTGTTCGTGCACCGCGAGTCCGCTCAGCCCGCTGAGGCACCCGAAGCTGCTGCACCGGCAGAAGCTCCGAAGGCTGAAGAACCCGCACCGGTTGCAGAGCCTGCGGCACCCGCAGCACCCGCTACTGAAGCGCCCGCCGAGGCTGCATCTGCCCGCGGCCCGCTGACCGGTGCACCCGCCGCACACACCCCCGCGGCGCATCCGGCACCGGAAGATTACAGCGAGCACGCACCCGCCGAAGAGCCTGCTGAAGCACCGGCTGAATCCGCACCCGCAGAAGCTGCTGAAGCTCCCGCATCGGAGAAGCCCAAGTCTTCCTCGAAGAAGCAGCGCGTGAGCGTTCCCGCTTGGGACGACATCATCTTCGGCGGCCGCAAGTAAGCGACCGCCCTCGCGCCGCCCGATAGAGGCATCAAGACGAGAGCATCTAGACATACGAAAGCCGCCGGTTATTCGCGTGAATAACCGGCGGCTTTTCTATCTTCTCAGCCTGTATCCGCTGAGCGGGGCTCTTCCGAATCTTAGAAGGTCTTGAGCATGCGCAACGGCACCAGACGCTCAGCGTCCGTGAGCGAACCGTGCTGACCAACCATGTGCAGGGCACGCTCCTGGTAGTGGCGCATATCGTACAGCGCCCAGTCATCGCGAGCGCACACCATCAGGTCGCCAATACGGCCGCGCGCCGCATCCGTGATGACCGGGCCGAAGTAGCCGGCACGCATCAGCTCGCGAGAGTCAATCACCCAGGCGCGCTCGCCCCAGTACTGCGCCCAACGCTGAGCGGTGGCGGTGCGTGCCGCCTCCGAGGTGTCTTCGAGGTACAGGTGCACGGCGCGCGGTTCACCGGCGGTCATGGCGATATTGCGGGTCAGCTCCTCCACGCCAGAGTAGTCGATGCGCTGATGCTCGGGCACGTTCACCATGCCGTGATCGGCGGTCACGAAGAGTGCCGCCCACGCCGGGGCGCGCTCCGCCAGACGCTTCAGCGCCGAGTTCAGTTCCTCCAGCTGCTGTAGCCATTCGTCGCTGCCCACGCCGTAGCGGTGGCCCGCCGCGTCAATCTCGCCCCAGTACAGGTACACGGTGGTGGGGGTGCGACTGGAGAGCGCCTCCAGGGCGTAGGTGACGCGGGCGTTGTAGCCGACGGCGTCCACGAAGTCGCCGCCGCGTAGCGCCGCCTCCGTCAGGCCGGTACCGCGGTACTTACCCAGCGAAATGGTGAGCACGCGGCGGTTCGTATGGTGGCGTTCCAGCACGGTCGGCAGCGGCTGCCAGGCGTGCGGGTCCACCGACTGATCCCAGCCGGACAGGTGGTTCATGACCGAGCCCACTCCCCCATTACCTGCCGGGTTACGCACCTCGTAGCCGGCAATGCCGTGCGCGCCGGGTGCCGTGCCGGTGCCCAGCGAGGTCAGGGAGGCGGCGGTCGTGGTGGGGAACGCGGCGTCCAGCGGGCCCAGGTTCAGGGTCTTACGCAGGGCGGGCGCGTAGCCGCCGTAGCTGTTGAGCAGCTGCTCGCCCAGGCCGTCCACCATGATCACGCAGGCGTGGCGGAACGACGCCGGATCAACGTCCTGCTCCGCGAGGCGGCCGGCAAGGTTCAGCGGGTCGGCAACAGAGTTGAACGCCGGGTCGGAATCTAGCGCGTGCGCGGGGCGCGCCAGGCTTCGCTGAGCCACCAGAGAGGAGGCGGACTCCAGCACATCGGCAATGCTATTGCTGCCGTAGGCGGGCGCGGGAGGCAACGGCGCGCCCAGAACATCGTGCAGGGTGGTCTGTACCGTCATAAGGTCCTCTCAGGGGTGTGGCGGGTGTGTGAAAGTACGGGGCGCCGCGAGGGATTTATACTGTGCGGGCTGTTATTGTGCGGCGAGCGCTACCACCGGTGCTTATCGGTGGTGCTTATCGGCGGGTTGCGTACATGCGGGCACGGTGCAGAGCACGGGCAAAATGCTGCGCACGCTGAACCGACTCCGGGCCGTCAGCGGTCGCAGAAACACGCACCGCAATATCCTCACGGCGCGCATCGCCCGTGAAGCCGTGGTCGGCATTGCACTGCGGATCCTGGCAACCGGCAGGAGCCAACTCCATGTGCAGCGAACCGGTCCACGCAATCTGGAAGGAAATCTCAGTCGGGGCGGTGCTACCGGCGTTGTACGCCTGCGGCTGGCTGAAACCATAGCTGATGGTGACCGCGTTCAGGGCGCTCAGGTGCACCGCCTCCACGCTCACATGCGCCACGGTGCCCTGCGCGTCACCTTCAAGGTGCTGGTCGTCCAGGTGCGCAAAGATGACGTGCTCGCCGCAGAGCACCATCACGGTGATGTGGCGGTGAAAATCATCGCGGGAGAAGTGGGTTTCATGCTGTACGAAGTGCGCGTCCGGGTTCATGCCCGCCAGCGCGTCATCCACCACTTCCAGCACGAGGTCGGGGTAGAAACCGGCATGCTTAATGTCTGCGACCAGTTGCTCGCGTTCGGGGGTGGTGGCGTACATCGTACCTCTTTCGTGCGGTGCCCTCATGAGGCGACGTCGGTCGGCGCACACGATGAAGGCGGTTAGGTATTACTCCCCTCTACCTTAGAGGGTTCCAGCCGGGCTGTGCTACTTGACCACGCTAATACAGGCTCATATGACGGTGTGCAATCCCCCGGTATGCTTCGGTTACTGCCCCGCAACCGCCTTGGCGCACCCCACAGATGACGCCGACCAACCAGCCCGTCTCATCCGCTACCACCCGCTAAAATAGGAGGAGCGAAAACACACCGACACGAGGAGATATATGGCTCGCCGATCCAAATCCGCCGTCAGCGACTACCCGGTGGATGTGGTAGAGAATATCGTCGACATCGACGTATCCGCCGAGATGGAAACCAGCTTCCTGGAATACTCCTACTCGGTGATTTATTCGCGCGCCCTCCCCGATGCCCGCGACGGCCTCAAGCCCGTGCAGCGCCGCATCCTCTACATGATGCAGCAGATGGGTCTGCGCCCCGATAAGGGCCACGTCAAGAGCGCCCGCGTGACCGGTGAGGTCATGGGTAAGCTCCACCCGCACGGCGACGCCGCCATCTACGACGCGATGGTGCGCCTCGCTCAGCCCTTCGCGCTGCGTCTGCCCCTCGTGGACGGTCACGGTAACTTCGGCTCCCTCGACGACGGCCCGGCAGCCGCCCGATACACCGAGGCGCGCATGGCACCCGCCGCGCAGGCGCTCACCGCGGACCTCGAAGAAGACGTGGTCGACTTCGTACCGAACTACGACAACCAGTTCATGCAGCCTTCCGTGCTGCCCGCCGCGTTCCCGAATCTGCTCGTCAACGGCACTACCGGCATCGCGGTCGGTATGGCAACCAATATGGCGCCGCACAACCTGCGCGAGGTCATCGCCGGTACCTGCCACCTCATCGCGCACCCCGAGGCGACCCTCAAAGACATCATGAAGTTCATTCCCGGCCCCGACCTGCCCACCGGCGGCACCATCGTGGGTCTGAGCGGAATCCGTGACGCCTACGAAACCGGCCGCGGCACCTTCAAGACCCGTGCGAAGGTCTCCATCGAGCAGATCAGCCCCCGCAAGCAGGGCATTGTCGTCACCGAACTGCCGTACATGGTCGGCCCCGAAAAGGTCATCGAAAAGATCAAGGACGGCGTCAACTCCAAGAAGCTCACCGGCATCTCCGACGTGGTCGACCTGACCGACCGCACCAACGGTCTGCGCCTGGTCATCGAGATTAAGAACGGCTTCAACCCCGAGGCGGTGCTCGCCGCCCTCTACAAGCACACTCCGCTTGAGGATTCCTTCGGCATCAACAACGTGGCGCTCGTGGACGGTCAGCCGCAGACCCTCGGCCTGCTCGACCTGATGCGCGTGTACATTGACCACCGCCTGAACGTGGTCCGCCGCCGCACCGAATTCCGCCTGGGCAAGCGCACCGACCGCCTGCACCTGGTCGAGGGCCTGCTCGTGGCGATTCTCGACATTGACGAGGTCATCCAGATCATCCGTGAGTCTGACGAGACCGCTCAGGCACGCGAAAAGCTGAAGGTCGTCTTCGATCTGACCGACACCCAGGCGAACCATATCCTGGAGCTGCGCCTGCGCCAGCTCACCAAGTACTCCCGCCTGGAACTCGAGGCAGAACGCGACACCCTGCAGCAGGAAATTGCGGAATTGCAGCGTATCCTCGGCTCCGATGCGGCACTGCGCGAACTGGTCTCCGACGAGCTCGCCGAGGTTGCCGAACGCTACGGCACCGACCGCCGCACCCAGCTCAAAACCAAGGACGACATGCAGGTCGCCATTGAGGCGGTCACCGCGCAGTCCAAGGCGAAGAAGAGCCTGGGCCTCGCCCTCGAAATCGCGGACGATCCCTGCTGGGTTCTGCTCTCCGCCTCCGGCATGATGGGACGCACCCCCGGCAAGCCCATCCGCGAGGCGCTCGTGGATCCCGGCAAGCGCTTCAAGCACGACGTGTTCACCTCGATTGTGCCGACCACCGCGCGCGGCGAGATTGGTGCCGTCACCTCCGCAGGACGTATGGTGCGCCTGTCCGTCATGGACATTGCGGTGCTGGACGAGAACGGCGGCACCCCCTCCATGGCGTCGGCGGTGAAGGCCGCCGAGCTGGTTCAGCTCGCCAAGGGTGAGAAGCTGGTCGCCCTCGTACCGCTGAACACGGTGCTGGCACTGGCAACCGCGGGCGGCGTGATCAAGCGCCTCAACCCGGATTACCCGCTGAACCAGACCGAGTGGGACATCATGAAGCTCAAGGACGACGACGAAATCGTAGCCGCCGCCCCCTGCCCCACCGATGATATGGTGCTCACCTTCGTCACTCGCGACGCGAAGCTACTGACCTTCGACGCGGCAAAGGTCCGCCCGCAGGGACGCACCGGCGGCGGTATCGCAGGCATCAAGCTTGCCGACGGTGACCGCCTCATCGCCCTGGGCGTGACCGCGCCCGGCGACGCGGCGGAGGTCGTGACCGTCACCAACGGCAAGGACGGCCTGGCGAGCGCCAAGGTCACCGCCCTGAGCGAGTACCCGCAGAAGGGCCGCGCGACCGGCGGCGTGCGTGCGCACCGATTCCTCACCGGTGAGAGCCAGCTGGCTCTGGCGTGGGTGGGCGTGGGCCCGGCGAAGGCGGCGTCCACCGGCGGTGTGGCTCGTTCCCTGCCGACTGAGCACGGTGCCCGTGATGGTTCCGGTGTGATGCTCACTCAGAGCATCGGCATTGTGGGCCCGAACTATGCGGCTGTTTCTGCTGCGATGGCGGTTAGCCCGGAGGGTGAAAAGCTCTTCTAGGCGCGCCGTTCACGGCCTTTTGACCTTAGGTTGTTAACGAAGCCGGGGGTGAAGACACGTTGTGTGTGTCTTCACCCCCGGCTTTTATGTGGTGTACCTTAAGTAACACAGCACACATTCATTGACGCATTATTCCTAGAGGATTTGTCGTGCTTGATTTACTGTCCGTCACACCAGAGTTATTTATCGTGCTCCTGCTCGCCGCCTTCTGCGCGGGATGCATCGACTCTGTCGTGGGCGGAGGCGGCATGATCCAGCTCCCCGCACTGCTCATGGCACCCGGATTCTCACCCGTCGCCGCCCTGAGCACCAATAAAGTTGCCAGTTCCATGGGCACTTTGACGAGTGCCTCAACCTATATTCGCTCACTCAAAATCCCGTGGAAAATCCTACTCCCCGTAGCGTTCGTGGCGTTCTGCGCCTCCGCCGCCGGCGCCTACTGCGCCACAATCCTGCCGGCACATATTTTCCGCCCCGCCATTGTGGTGGTTCTAGCCGCTATCCTCGTCTTCTCGGTGCTACAACCGCGCATACCTCGCGGACAGTCTCGCGCGCTCACAACCTCATCGTTCCTAGTGCGCGGCTTTGCGCTGGGTCTGATTCTGGGCGGCTACGACGGCATCCTCGGGGCTGGCACCGGCGCGATGATGCTCGTCGCCCTGCAGATAGCCATGGGCTACGATATGCTCCACGCGACCGCCGCCGCCAAGGTTCTCAACACCGCCACCAACCTCGGCGCGCTCCTCTACTTCATTCCGCTGGGCTCAATTCACTGGCTCCTCGGAATCGCCATGGGATGCGCCAACATGGCGGGAAGCTGGGTTGGTGCCCGCACCGCAATTCACCTGGGCGAACGATTCATTCGCCGCGTGCTCGTTATCGTTATGACCCTCATGCTACTGCGGTTGAGCGCGCAGATACTCGGCTGGGTCTAGCTCCCTCCTCTCTCCCCCCCTCACCCGAACCTATCCGCGCGGAGATATAAACACTCAGAACTATCTGCGCACACAGAAATGCCCCGGTACTTCCGTGAAGTACCGGGGCCTTCCTCGCAGTTTCTTGCGGGCAGTTTCTTGCGTTCAATCTCGCACGCGGTGCCTGCGCCCGGGTGCGTTTAGAGGCGAACCACCTCGTCGCAGTGGGCGACATCCTCGGGACGATGCGACACCAGGACCGTGGCCACCGAGCTGGCGCGGGTTGCCGCATCCAAGTCGGCCATGAGCGCGCGGGCAGACTCGGCATCCAGGTGCGCAGTCGGCTCATCCAGCAGCAGAACCGGCGAGTTCACCAGCAGGGCGCGAGCCACCGCCAGGCGCTGACGCTGACCGCCCGACAGGAAGGAACCGCCGGCACCCACGGGAGTGCGCAGGCCCTTCGGCAGGGCGTCAAACCACTCGCCCAGACCCACGCGGCGCAGAACCTCGATGAGATCCTCCTCGCTCGGTCGATCCGAACGGTCGCGGGCCAGCAGCAGGTTACCCTCGAGGGTCGACTCGAAGATATGCGCCGCCTGCGGGCACCACGCCGCGTAACCGCGCAGCTCTTCGGGGGCCAGTGCCTCGCCGGAGGCCTCGATGCGGCCCGACTCCAGGGGCAGGAAGCCCAACAGGGTAGCCAGCACGGTGGACTTGCCGGATCCGGAGGGGCCGGTCACCGCGGTCCAGGAGCCCTCGCGAGCCGTCAGGTTCAGGTGTGCGAAGACCGGGTGGTCCATGCCGGGCCAGCGGGCGGAACCGTCCTGCAGACTCAGGGCGGGTTCGGTAACCTTCACACCGAGTTCCTGCGGGGTGCCGCAGCTGACCAGGGTGGGTTCACCGGGCTTCGGCGGGCGCGGGGTATCGCTCTTAGAACCAGCCGCAGATTCGGGACGGTCAAAGCGGTGGGCACGCTGACGGTCAGCCTCCAGCAGCTCCTTCATCTCAGCCTCCGCGCGGGCACGCAGACGCTCAGCACGACGCGGCAGAACGTGAGTGTCCACCTCAGCCTCGGTCGGCACGGAACGCTTCAGAGTCGAGGTGGCGACAATACCCTCCAGGGATACGTCGCGCACGCTCGGGGCAATCGTCGCCAGCAGGCGGCTGAACGCGGGCCAGGAGCGGACCGCCTCAACATGGCCCAGGGAGCTTTCCAGCATGCCGGTGCACAGCAGCACCACAATCGCGGCTTCGGGGGCACGCACGGTGCCGTCAACAGCCAGCGGGTACGCAATGATTGCGCTCGCCAGAGCCGCACCGAACCAGCTGAGGGTCACGAGGGCACGGCCCACGCCCTGAGCGGTCGAGCCCTTCTGCAGGGCGGACAGATTCTCAGCGTCCAGGGCGCCGTTAGCCTTCTCAGTGGTGGTTGCCACGCCGTTAGCGCGCAGGTCCTCAGCCGCCGAGAGCATGCCGGTACCCAGGCGCAGCATCTGCGCGGTGGAGCGGCGAGCCAGCGCCTCCGCGCGGGCATCGGCGCGGAGCACAATCCACGGAGCCACAAAAGTGCTGACCAGCACGGCAAGCAGAACCGGAATCAGAGCCTGCGGCAGGATGCACGCGGTCGTAATCAGCGCCGCGGTCATGACCAGCAGGTGCGCGGCAGGCGGAATAATAACGCGCGGCACGCCGTCACGCAGCTCATCGATACCGCCCACGAGGCGTTCGAGCAGCGCGTCACCACGCAGCAGGGCACGCACGCTGCTCACGCTCTGCCATGCACCAACCCAGGCGCGCAGACGCAGAATATTTGCGGCGGCAAGAACCTTCGAGTGGGTCATCAGACGCTCAGCGTAGCGGGCGCAGGCACGACCCAGGCCGAAGAAACGCACGCCCACAATGGCGACCATCAGGTACATCATTGCCGGGCCTTCGGCGGCGCGAACAATCAGCCAGCCGGACAGCGCGGTCAACGCCGCAGCCATCAGGGAAGTAATCGCAGCCATGATTACCGGACCGGTTGCGGCGCGAACACCAATACCGGTCAGTTCCTTCAGGGTGCGCAGGCTTGCGAACAGACCGGCAGGCGTAGCTTCCTTGACCTCGGCAGCTGCGGAGGCGCCCGCCAGGGCGGTGCTTTCAGCCTCGTACTCTGCCCTGTCCTTGAGCAGGTGCGCGGGGGCTTGCGCGGGAACCGCAACGCGGGCGGTGTTCGCCTCGGCGGTCCAGGTGTAGCCCTGGGCGGTCTGCACGGCACGAACGAGGGTGTCGCAGCCAGCGGCGAGTTCCTGCTCGTGGGTCACGATCAGCACGGTTGCGCCAAGTTCCGCCAGGCGGTGCAGGGCGCGGGTCACCAGGTATGCCGAGTAGGCGTCCAGGTGCGCGGTCGGCTCATCCACCAGGACGGTCAGCACGGTCTGCTCACCGCCGGCACGGTAGATAGCCTCGGCACGAGCCAGGGTACGTGCCACGGCGAGGCGGCGCGCCTGACCTGCACTGAGGGCACCGGGTTCAAGGGCGGTCAGCTTCTGCATGCCCAGCTGAGCCAGCGGGCCAACCAGCAGCGCGGACTCGGCATCGGTGACGGACAGCTTCTTGGAGTCCATCGCTTCGCCGAGCAGAGCGGCTGCACGCTCACGCTCCGCCTCGGTGGCGCTGAGTGCGTAGAGCGCCATTTCGGTCTGCACGGTCGGCGCGGTGAAGACCGGTGACTGCGGAATAACCAGGGTAGTTCCCAGACCGGTCACGCTACCGGTCAGGTGCACGGGCTCCTCCGAGCCGGTGGGCACCAGACCTTCACGCACGGCACCGGAGAACACGTTCAGCAGGGTGGACTTACCGCAACCGGATTCACCCATCACGCCGATAACCGCACCGCGCTCACCCTGGGCGGTTTCACCCTGGGCGGTGGCAACGCGACGGTCCAAGTTCAGGGACAGGTTAGTCAGCACCGCAGGACGCGCCGGGTAGCTCACCGACAGGTCCTCCACAGCGATGGTGGAAGGCTGAGCCTTCTGCGCTGCCGAATCCTGCGCTGCCGAGTCCGCAGCGGCGGCGGGCAGGGGCGCATCAATAATCTTCTGAGCGCTACGCAGGGCGGCAACGCCGTCCTCCGACTGGTGGTAGGCGGCACCCACATCACGCAGCGGCTGGTAGCATTCGGGAGCCAGCAACAGCACGAGAATTGCGGTGTCCAGGCCCAGGGTGCCGTTGACCAGGCGCACACCAATCAGCACAGCAATCAGCGCCACCGAAATGGTGGTGATGAGCTCCAGCGCGAGCGAAGACATGAATGCGCTACGCAGGGTCTGCATGGTGCGTTCACGGTAGCGCTGACCGAGGGCGTTCATGGCGCGGGTCTGCGCGCGTTCACGGCCCAGACCGATAATGACGGGCAGGCCGCGTACCAGCTCCAGAATATGGTCGGAGAGTCGGTGCAGTTCAGCCTGCGCTTCCGCGGTTTCGTCGCGGGTGTTCTTACCAATCAGGATCATGAACACCGGAATAAGCGGCAGGGTACATGCCAGGACCATGGCGCTCATCCAGTCCAGGGACGCCACAACGACCCAGAGGATGAACGGTACAATCGCGGTGGACACGAACGCAGTCAGGGTCTTGGTGTAGTAGTCATCCAGGGCGTTCAAGCCGCGGGACAGCAACACAGCGGTCGCGCCGGTACCCTCGGGGGTGTCTGCGCCACCGGTGGCGAGCACACGCTTGAGCAGCGAGGAACGAATCTGAGACTTCGCCCCGGAGGCGGCACGCTGCGCGCTCACAGCCAGCAGGTAGTCGGTACCCGAGCGGACAAGCAGGGCAGCCACGGCGACCGCAATCAGGCCGGGGGTAATGGTGTCTGCGTCGCCGAAGATACCACCGAGGCCGAGCAGCCAGCCGCCGTGCGCCTCCAGCTGCGCCTGTGCGGAGCCCGAGAACTCAATGTAGGCGCGGTACACGTCCGGGGCGCTCGTCTCTTTGAGGCGCGCGTGCTCGGCGGCAACAGCGGCGAAACCGGCGTGTGCTGCGCGGGCAATAATCACAGCCAAGGCGGCACTGAAAAGCACCGTCGCGATGGTGTGCACGGCGGTGATGACACCGAACGTGCTGAGGGTTTTACGGGCGTCAGGGCCCAGAGGTGGGCGGCGGTCAGTGCGGTCATTGCGCTTTCCTTCGGTCACCTCTGGTGCCTCAGTGTTCTGATGTTTGTCAGCGTGACGCGGTGTGTGCGTTCGACTCACGTGTTGTCCTTAGTCTTCTGCTGTTTTTACCTCCCATCAGTTTAAGGGTTGGGCTATCTAATACCTATTTGACCAGTCAGGTTTCAGGTAATTAGTTGGTCCTCACCCGGCGCTCACTCTAGCCGCGCATAGCGTCGGCGGGGCTCTTGCGGGATGCCACCCACGCCGGGTATGCCGAAGACACCAGACCGGTAAGGGCGCCAACGCCCACGCCGAGCACCACGAATCCCGGGGAAAGAACCGCCTGCCAGCCCTGCACGAGCGAAAGAATTATGGTCGCAATCATGCCGGAGCAGGCGCCGATGGAGCCGCCGAGCACGCCGAGCATGACGCCCTCCATGAGGAAGATGCGGGCAATCAGCCATTTACTCGATCCGATGGCGCGGCGCAGCGCAATCTCTGCGGTGCGCGATTGCACGGACAGATACATGGCGGTTGCCGCCGAGAGGGAGGCGAGCACCAGCAGAATACCGGAGAGCACACCCACGTACAGGCCCAGATCCGAGGCGATAGACGCGCGTAGGCTCTGCAGGTCGGAGGGGGTTTCCACGTTGATCTGGCTGGGTTCAGCGGGCTTGAGGGTCAGCGGAATCGCCTTGGCGACCGCTTTGCCGTAGCCCCGTTCGGTTTCGGCAATGTAGGTCACCTGGCCGCGTCCGGTGCGCTGAAGTGTGCCCGGCGAGACAATGACCGTGTTCCTGAATTCGTAGCCGCTATTGCCGGGGTCGAAGAGGCCGACGACCGGCATCAGCTGACCGTCCACCCAGATGCTCACACCGGGTGCCACCTGCGGCAGCCCGCCGAGCTTAATGCCGTAGTCGACGACGGGCATCTCGCCGGGTCTGGGCTCGGTTGTGGCGTTATCTGCCGCCTTATCTTCGGGAATAATGCCGAGGGCACGGGCAGCGGAGACCGAGACGATAGCGCCGGAGAGCTGCTCGGAGCGTTCACGGTCAGCAACGTTCTGTTGGGTGAGGGTCGAGTTCATCTGTTCGAGCGCACGCAGGGTTTCGGGGTTCATGCGGGCACCGATTTGCTCGAGCCTGGTCTTCGAGGTGGAGCTGAGGCCAATCGCGGTTTTGGGTTCGTCCTCGTAGGGGCTGAACCGGGTGATTCGCACGTCGGCGGGCGCCACGCTGCTGACGAATCCGGTGTTCTTCACGTAGTCCAGCGCGCTAATGCGGTCGGCAACATTCTGCGCGGATTCACCCTGCCGGTAGGTTCCGAGCATGTTCTGGTCATTGTCCCTGTCGCTGATGTAGAGCGTGGATTGTTCGGATCCGAGCAGGCGCTGGTTCACCTGGTAGCTGGCGGATTCGCTCATGCCGGAGGCGCTGATGAGTCCGCCCACGCCCAGCGCGAAAGACAGGCCCAGCAGCAGGGTGCGTAGCGGTCGTGAGGTGAGCGCCGAGATTGCCTCGATGCTGTCGTCGGTGAGGAAGCTTCCGCGGCGATGCGTAGCGGGCTTCTCCCCCGGTGCGAGGCTGGTGGTAGCATCTACCGGGGCACCAACCGTGGCTTCTGCCGGGGTGTCCGTTGCAACCGGCACAGCCTCGGCAACCGGCACCTCAGCGACCGGCACCGTAGCCAAGTCGGCGCGGCTCTGCTCGTGCAACTGCCCATCCTCAATGCGAATCACACGGCGGGCGGCGGCGGCAACCTCCGGGTCGTGGGTAATAACCAGCACGGTACAGCCGGTCGCGTTAATGCGCTGCAAAATCTCAATGACCTTGGCGCTATTGTGGCTGTCCAGGTTGCCGGTGGGCTCGTCGGCAAGAATCAGCGGCGGGCGCGTGGCGAGGGCACGAGCAATGGCGCAGCGCTGCTTCTCGCCGCCGGAGAGGTAGCGGGTGCGGATGCTGGCGCGGTCGCTCAACCCCAGAAATTCTAGGGTTTCTTCGGTGCGTTGCAGGCGCTCGCTGTAGGGTACGCCCTGCACGCGCAGACCCATGGAGGCGTTGGTTGTGCTGGTTTCGTCCAGCAGCATGTTTGAGGATTGGAAGATGAAGCCGAGGTGGTCTCGGCGCATTTCGTCGCGTTCTCTGTCGCTGAGTCCTTCCGTGTTTTTGCCGAAGAGGCTGTAGGTTCCGCTGGTGGGAGTGTCGAGCAGGCCAATGGCGTTGAGCAGGGTGGATTTACCGGAGCCCGACGGACCAATAATGGCGAGGAATTCGCCGCGTTCGACCACCAGGTCGAGGTGGTCGAGGACTGCTCGTTCGCTCCCCTCGAAGATGCGGGTAATGCCGTGCATTTCGATAGCGGGCGCGGTACCGAGCCCGGCGGCAGGTGTAGCGGCGGACGCTACGTTGGGCGCAACTGTAGGCGCACGTCCTGGGCTTGTGTCGGGGGTTATCTTGCGGCGGCTCATGAGACAAGCACCTTCTGTCCCGCGCTGAGGTTAGCGTTAATGGCGGCGTATCCGCCGGCGGTGCGCAGGACCTCAACGTTGACTCGTTCGGTGGCGGGCGCGTCCTTGCTGGTCGCAGTGGAGCTTCCTCCCTTTTCAACGAGCACGTAGGTGCCCTGGGAGTCCTGGCGTACCGCGGTGGTCGGCACGGCGAGGGTGGTTGAGGTGTTGCCCTTGCTGGTGATGGAGGCGCTCTGACCCGGAGTGAGCTTGCTCGGGTCGTCGGCACTAAATCGCACGCTCTTCGCCGCACCCTTGGAGGGGTCGTTCTGCAGCTCACCAATGCTGGTGATGGTGCCCTCCACACTGCCGGTGGAAGTGCGCAGGCTAACGCGGTCGCCGGCCTTGACCTTATTGGCAACAGAGAGCTCAACGCTGGATTCCACGTAGGGTTCGCTGGTTTCTACACTCGCGATGGGGTTGCCGTCGCTGATGAGCTGACCGACCGCGGCAACGGCGGTGACGGTGTGGCTGCCGCCGGGCAGAATCGCGTAGTTGCTGCGGGCAATGCTGGTGACCCCCTCGCTGGGCACGCCGGTCAGGTGCGCGCGGTGCAGGCGCGTGACGGCGTCGAGGGTGTCTTCGGTAACGGTGCCGCTTTGAGCGGTGGCATACCCGGCGGAGTTCAGTGCCTTCTGGAAGGCGAGCACGTCGTCGCCGTTATCGCCCAGGTTCAGGTCGCGGTATAGCGGTAGCGGCCCGTCCAGCACGAAGACGGGGTCGGCACCGATAATGCCGATGAAGTCACCAGCTTTGAGTACGTTACCGGGCTTCTGGTTCTGGTAGACGAGCACCGGCTCACCGTTGGTGCGTGCGCTAATCGGGGCGGTCTCTCCAGCCTTGGTGGTTCCTGCAATGGCGAGTCCCTCGCTGACGGTGCGTTCTTCGACCTTCGCCCAGACCGGGATCACGGTTTTCGCTTGCACGGTCGGGTCGGGGCCTGTTGCGGCGTAGCGGGTGCCAAGGTAGAAGGACAGCATGAGCGAGCCGATGGCGAGGATTGCCAGCAGCAGGAGCACGCGGGGTCGGGCGATGCGCTCGCTAAAGCGGTGACCGCTGTTTTGGTTCTGTGAGTGAGTGGTCATGGCGGTGTCTTTCTGAGCTGTTTTTGCGCTGTCTTTTGTGGTGCTGTCTTTCAGCGTCCCGGTTTACTGGTGCTCCATAACGTACTGCTTGAACTTCTCGTCACGCTCACGTTCTGCCTTGCGGTCCTGCTCAAGCTGTGACTGGTACTTGCGGATGAGCGGCATCTGGTACTGAGCTTCCAGGTCGTAGAGCTGCTTGCTCATGCCGACCTGCTGGTTACATTCGGCCTGGATGGTGGCGATGCGAATCTCTTCTTCGGAGGCGGGCTCGTTGAATCCGTTGTTCTTGCTCAGCTGCTCAGCCAGCGGGGTTTCCTCGGCGACGGAGCCTGCCGAGCGAGGGGTGAGGCCGCGGTCTGAGACGCACTGCTTCCACTTCTCTTCGAGCTCGCGGTGCAGTTTGCTACCGTAAACGGCGTTACCCGCCTCAGTAGAGATACGACTGGATGTGGACTGCCCTTCATTCTCGGGCCTCTTGCCTTCGGGCACCGCGGCCTCCAGGGTCTCGCGGGCCTTGGGGTAGCATTCGGTGCGAAGCTTGTCCTCGGGGCTCATGCTCTCCCCCGAGTTATAGGAGATGGGGGCGGCTGCGTTGTTGGGGTCTCGCTTCTGAAAACCGTACTTCTGGGCGTACTCGACGTTCCAGGGACCGTACTTTCGTCCCAAATCACCGCGGGGTGCGCTTTCAGAATAGGGAGCCTGGATGGTGTAGTTCTGCCCGTGTTCGGCGAAGCATTGCTTCATGGCAATCTGAAAGGCCGTGTATTCGTAGTTGGTGCGCTCGTAGTAGAGGTAATCGTCCAGGGGCATCTTCACGATGTCCTGTTCCGCGTCGAAGATGGCGTGGACGCTTTCGTCGCGTTCCAGCGGCGGGTTGAAGAGCGAGCAGGCGCTCAGGGGCATGATGCCGATACAGAACAGGGCACCCGTGGCGAGCAGGCGGCGGCGCGTGCCGGTGCGAGGGGTAGTTCCGGTGCGAGGAGCGGATGCAGTGGAGCTACGGTTGAGGGACTTCATCGTTGAACACCTTTCATAAGAGTGAGTTGCTCACCACATTACACTTTTTGCTCCTTGCCGCGCTCGAATTTCGGGGGGGGTGTGCACCAAAAATTTTTGCGCGCCCACTCATCTGCCGAGAGCTGCAGCCTCTGCGGGAATATCCTCTGTAGGAATAGTCCTCTGGGGGCATAGAAAAATCCCCCGAACTTCTCAGAAGAGAAATTCGGGGGATCCTTCAATCAGCTACATGCTACTTGGTCGGCAGTTCAGCCAGTTCGGTAGCGTCGTGAGCCTCGGGGATGTGATCCACGTGCAGACGCTTACGGAAGACCCAGTAGGTCCAAGCCTGGTAGACGAACACGACCGGCAGACCAAGGCAGGTCACAAAGGTCATAACGCCCAGGGTGTACTCGGAGCTGGATGCATTCGCAATGGTGAGCGAGTATGCCGGGTCCAGGGTGGAGGGCAGAACGTTCGGGTACATTGCGGTGAAGATTGCCAGCGCACCGAATGCGAGGAACACGGACAGACCTGCGAAAGCGCGACCCTCACGGCCACCCTTTGCGGAGATCCAAGCAATCAGAACAGCAACCACAGCCAGGATGGTGCATAGCCAGGAGATACCGTTACCGGTGGTGAAGTCCAGTGCCAGAACCCATGCAACAATCGGCAGCAGCAGGACGGGAGACCAGCGTACCAGGGTGTTGCGGGCACGGTGGCGGATGTCACCGTCGGTCTTCAGAGCGATGAAGGCAAGACCCTGAACCAGGGAGAAGCCAACGAAGCCCAGACCGCCGAGCAGAACCGGCAGGGAGACCCATGCGAAGGCGCCGCCGACGCGGTCGCCGTTCTCGTTGATGGGCAGACCCATGGAGGTCAGACCCAGCAGAGCACCAACGAGCAGTGGGATAAAGAAGGAAGAAACAGACAGAGCGATGTTCCAGTTACGGATCCACTTCTCGTCGTTCTTCTTGCCGCGGTATTCAATGGCGACCACGCGCAGAATCAGGAAGACCAGCGCGAGGGTCAGGGGGATGTACAGAGCCGAGAAGAGGGCTGCGTACCAGATGGGGAATGCAGCGAACAGAGCTGCACCACCGGTCACAAGCCACACCTCGTTACCGTCCCAGACGGGGCCGATGATGTTCAGCAGCAGACGACGTTCCTTCTCGTTCTTGCTGAACTTGGAACCCATCAGCATACCGACACCCAGATCGAAACCGTCGAGAATCATGTACATGATGAGGAAGACGCCAATGGCTACAAACCAGAGGGTGGGCAGGCCAGGCTGACCGGCAAAGATATTGAAATCAAAGTTCATGGTGAATCAATCCTTACCCGCCTAGTAGGCGAACTCCAGCACATCGCGCTTGGACTTGTCGTTGGACTCGTCCTCGTGGGGCGACTGAACCAGCTCGGGCATTGCTGCCACGACGCCGGCCTTGACGTACTTGATGAGCAGGTAGACCTCAACCACCATCAGCACACCGTAGAGCAGACCCAGGGTGAGCAGGGAGAAGAGGATTTCTTCACCGGAAACACCCGGGGAGATAGCTGCTGCAGTGAACAGGTGAATCGAGGGGTCACCCTGAAGGTTCGGAGCCACAACGAAGGGCTGGCGGCCCATTTCGGTGAAGATCCAGCCGAGGGAGATACCAAGGAAGGGAGCCAGGATGGACCAGACTGCAATGTTCTTGAGCAGCTTGGACTCGGGGACGGTGCCCACGCCCTTCTTACGGGTTACCCACAGTGCGTAGAGGTAGAAGGGCAGTACAACCGCACCCAGACCGATCATGCCGCGGAAGCCCCAGTAGGAGACCTCGAGGGAGGGCAGGTAATCAATCTTCTGACCTGCACGCTCACCGTAGAGCGGGTTGTTGGGCAGGTTGGTGCCGAACTTAGCTTCGTACTCGGGCAGCAGGGTCTGAATACCCTTCACCGGGGTATCGAAGTTGTCGTGTGCCAGGAAGGACAGCACGCCGGGGACCTCGATGACGGTGTGGATCTTATCGCAGCTCTGAGCGCCGAGTTCACCGACGGTCAGAACGGAGAAGGAGGTGCCATCGTGGCACGCGGCTTCTGCAGCAGCCATCTTCATGGGCTGCTCGTGGATCATCATCTGTGCCTGCAAGTGACCGGACGCGCCGATACCTGCGAAGGCGAGGAGGCCCACAACAGCGCCCAGGCGCAGGGACTTGAACCAGACCTGGAAGTCGGTCTTGTCACGTGCGCCCTTGTCGGACTCACCAACAACAACCTTGCCGTCAACGACCTTGTCGATACCATCCTTGCGGCGACGCCACAGCTTGTACCATGCGATACCAACCAGGAAGCCACCAGCAACCTGAATAGCGGCGGTGATGACGTGAGAGACGGTCACCCATGCGAGGGGGTTCATCAGCACTGCGCCAATGTCGGTCATGCGGGGACGACCGTCAATCATTTCTGCACCGACGGGGTGCTGCATCCAGGAGTTTGCAACCAGAATGAAGAATGCAGAAATCCAGGAGCCGAGAACTGCCATGAACAGACAGAAGGCGTGGACTGCGGGCTTGAGGCGGTCCCAACCGAAGATCCACAGACCAAGGAAGGTCGACTCAACGAAGAAGGCGAAGAGGCCTTCCATTGCCAGCGGAGCGCCGAAGACGTCGCCGACGAAGCGGGAGTATTCACTCCACGCCATGCCGAACTGGAATTCCTGAACCAGACCGGTGGCCACACCCATAGCGAAGTTAATGAGGTACAGCTTGCCCCAGAACTTCGTCATGCGCTTGTATTCGTCCTTCTTGGTACGAACGTAGCAAATGTACAGGTAGGTCACCACAAGGCCCAGACCCAGAGTCAGCGGAACCATGAAGAAGTGGTAGACGGTGGTAATACCGAACTGCCACCTACCAAAATCAAGGGGATCCATTGATAGGTCCTTACTATGTGTGTACTTAATGTGCGTTTGTGCCAGATTTCGGGTAGTCCACCATCGATGGAGGGCATACGAGAGTTACTGACACAGTGTCTCTCATGCTTCTAAGGTACAGGGTTTTCCTAAGAAGCTGTGAGTAGGCTGTGCATAGTATGGACGTTTATTGTTTGACGTTTCGCTAAAGGTACGTTGAACGTTATCCCTCGATGCAAGGGTGGTGAGAGGAATGAGACACGATGGTGCCTTGCGGGGTTGGGAGGTACTTTCGGAACCAGGGTGAAACTTTGCGGTTTTATATTATTTCTGCAAAGTTTTGGTGACAGATTCCTGAATTATGACAGGTGGTTCAAGCAGTACTCAAAGCTTAAATTTGCCTAAATCATACCAATTTTACTGAAACTTCCAAGAAATAGTGTGACTATTATCATGGAAAAATCATTAAATGTGACACGCCAGTCACCACTACCCCGCAAGGTACACCGCAAGCTACATATCGATGCTCTCAGTATCCAGCTGATGAGCACCCGCAATGATGAATTCCTTACGCGGAGCCACCTCAGAACCCATCAACAAGGAGAACGCACGCTCGGCAGCCTCCGCATCTTCAATGCGAATACGGCGCAACATACGATGACGCGGATCCATCGTCGTCTCAGCCAGCTGGTCAGCGTCCATCTCACCCAGACCCTTATAGCGCTGAATGGGTTCCTTATAGGACACACCCTGCTCCTGCAAAGAATCCAGAAGCTCGTGCAGCTGCTTCTCCGAGTAGGTGTACACCATCTCGTTCGGCTTGCCGCGGCGCACCACCTCCACGCGATGCAGAGGCGGAACCGCAGCGTACACGCGACCGGCCTCAATCAGCGGACGCATGTAACGGTAGAACAGGGTCAGCAGCAGGGTACGAATGTGGGCGCCGTCCACGTCCGCATCGGTCATCATAATGACCTTGCCGTAGCGGGCAGAGTCCAGATCAAAGGTACGACCCGAGCCCGCACCGATAACCTGAATCAGCGCCGCACACTCAGCATTCGCGAGCACATCAGTCACCGAAGCACGCTGAGTGTTCAGGATCTTACCGCGAATCGGCAGCAGCGCCTGATACGAGGAAGAACGCGCCAGACGCGCAGTACCCAGCGCCGAGTCACCCTCCACGATGAACAGCTCAGAATGCTCAACATTGGTTGAACGGCAATCCACCAGCTTGGTGGGCATGGACGAAGACTCCAGCGCGGTCTTACGGCGCTGAGTTTCCTTATGGATGCGCGCCGAAACGCGGGTCTTCATCTCAGAGACGACCTTCTCGCACAGAGCGGTCGCCTGAGCCTTCTCGGCGCGGGCGGTCGACTCCAGGCGAGCCTTCAGGGCGTCCCCCACAACTTTCGATACGATCTGGCGAACCGCCGGGGTACCCAAAATCTCCTTGGTCTGACCCTCAAACTGCGGCTCGGCAAGACGCACGGTCAGCACGGCGGTTAGGCCGGCGAGCACGTCGTCCTTCTCAATCTTGTCGTTACCCACCTTGTACTTGCGGGCATTATCGGCAAGGTGCTTGCGCATCACGCGCAGCAGACCCTGCTCAAAACCGGTAGTGTGAGTACCACCCTTGGGGGTGGCAATAATGTTCACGAAGCTGCGGACCGTCGTCTCGTAACCAATGCCCCAGCGCAGCGCAACGTCCACTTCGCAATCGCGCTCCACGTCGGTCAGCTGCGAGCGGCCGTCCTCACCCAGCACCGGCACGGTCTCGGTGAAAGATCCGCTGCCGCTAAAACGCCAGGTGTCGGTAATACGCTCATCGTGCGCCAGAAACTCGACGAACTCGCTAATGCCGCCGTCGTACTGGAAGACTTCCTCGTGGGGCTCCAACTCGCCGGGGGTGCCGGGCAGTCGGCGCTCATCGCGGATGCAAATACGCAGACCCGGAATGAGGAACGCGGTCTGGCGCGCACGAGCAGCCAAGTCCTCGTAGCTGAACTTAGCGTCGGGGGTGAAAATCTGCGGGTCAGCCCAATAGCGCACACGGGTGCCGGTCACGCCGCGCTTAGCGCGACCCACAATCTGCAGAGCATCAGTGCCCTCGGTTGCGGGAGTGAACGGATCTTCGGGCTTGGGGGTGCGGCCGGACTCAAAGAAGCCGGGAATGCCGTGGCGGAAGGACATCTGGTAGGTCTTCGAGCCACGGTCCACCTGCACATCCAGACGGGAAGACAGCGCGTTCACCACGGAAGCACCCACACCGTGCAAACCACCGGACGCGTTATAGGAGCCGCCGCCAAACTTACCGCCGGCGTGCAGCTTAGTGAACACGACCTCCACACCGGACAGGCCGGTGCGCGGCTCAATGTCGGTGGGGATACCGCGGCCATCATCGCGTACCTCAACCGAACCGTCACGGTACAGAATGACCTGAATGGACTGGCCGAAACCGGCGAGCGCCTCATCCACCGAGTTGTCGATAATCTCCCAGAGGCAGTGCATCAGGCCGCGGGAGTCGGTGGAGCCAATGTACATGCCCGGGCGTTTGCGTACAGCTTCCAGACCTTCCAGCACGGAGAGGTGACGGGCGGTGTAGTTCGAAGACGCCACGGGATTCCTTTCGGGTGAATATGTCTGCGGTGGTGAACGCGTGCCACCGGGCGGAGTGCGAGTCCGGCTCAAGTGCTACGGGGGCAGAACGACAGCGGGGCACGACGCGTGTCGTGCCCCGCAGAGCGTTCAACGTTCGGAACTCTATTCTAGCGTGGCTTGGGGAAAAGAGTGATTAAGACAGTCACCGCTAATGCGCTGCTCTGCTTCCACGTTCCTTCCCCTAGTGTGCCTCACCCGAGGCGCGCGAGGAGCTCTCGTGACGGTTCGTGACCATGATATTGGACTTGAAGTAGAACTCTTCAGGAAGCTCATTCGTGACCGGGCCGTGCGGGAATTCGCTGAGCTTTGGCACGAAGTACCAGTCCATCAGCTCGCCGCTACTCTGCTTGAGGACGCGGCGTTCCCTCATGGCGTGGCGTACCTTGCGGCGCAGGCGCGGGCTGTCTTTCAGGGTGCTGGTGAAGACCCACGGAGTCTCGTAACCCTCGGTAATCATGCCGAAGGTGATGCGCAGGTTGCCGTTCTCGTCGGCGTCCATCGTGAAGTCGCCGTCTGCGATATCGGTGAAGGCGAGCATCCAGCTGTGTCGGCGTTCGTAGCTTTCGCGGGTGGTCTGCAGCGCCGCAATGAGGCGGTGGTCGACCAGCAGCTCCACCTTGCGTTCGGTGATTTCGCCCAGACGAGCGTAGGAGCCGAAGGCGCGGTTCGCACCGCTGCGGCGAGGCCACTTCGTCACCGCACCGTGCGGCACCTCCCCCGCAAAGGTGAAGGGGCCCGTCATGGTGCCGGGCAGACGCAGACGCTCAAACGGAGCTGTCGGCAGGAAGGTCGTCAGCAGCTGATCGGAGCTGACCGATTTACCCCAGCGCGCCATCTCAAAAATGGTCGGTTCAGGGCCTACAGGGTAGATATGCGGCATCTTGCGACCGAACTCGTCAAAGCCCTCAATAAACTCGCCGTTGGAGCTGTACCCGGGCATGGTCGCACCGAGCGGGCGAGTCCACGACCCCGAATACGGCTTGGTCAGGTGCGGGTTCTCCACCGGCAGGATGCTGGTGCGAGCACCCAGGTAGGCGGGCATGCGCGAGAGGTTACGCCAGGCGAACTTCGCGGCAACCGCCTCGCGCCACCACATGGGGCGCTTGCCGGGGGTTTGGCCGCCCAGGCAGTGCATGAGCAGCCAGAATCCAGACCAGCCGAGGCACCCTGCGGCAACCACCCAGAAAATAATCGTCAGCACAGTGTGCAGGGTTCCGGTCGCCCAGATATTCGTGGCGATCAGAGCCATGAACGCCACCCACGCCGCCATGACGTACGGGCCGAGCGTAATCATCGGATCGACCACCTTCACGGCGGCAATGACGCGGCGGTTCAGGCCGCGCCACACGTAGGAGTACGCCCAGCATCCGGCGGCAAGGGCGAGTGCCATCAGCAGAAGAAGGATGAGCATCGGTGTGTCTCTTTCGCTGCAGGTTTTTCTACCGTGGTCGGTGACAGCAAGCGTCGGGCAGATGCCCCGTTGAATGGCTCTTCAATAGCAAAACTCGCCTGCCGAAGGTACCTTCAGCAGACGAGTTTCTTTGGTGTCACTAACCTTGAGGTAAAGCTTCTCACACTATTGTGCCTTTAATTGGTATCCCTGTGGGGGATTTTAGGGGGATGCACGAAAAAATCGTACCCAACCCCGCGTTTTCACCCATCAGACCGGCACAGTGAGACAAGCAGACCGAGTAAGCTCTGGCGCCTCAGCGACTGTTTTAGACAGCGGTTTTAGGAGACCAACGCGGCAGCAATCTGAGGAATCAGCGCCTCAAAAGCACGCGCACGGTGGCTAATCGAGTTCTTAATCTCGGCGGGAATCTCAGCGCACGACTTGCCAGCGTACTGCCCCTCGTACAGGGCGTTCTCACCGTTCAGTTCCACGGGACGCAGAATCGGGTCGTAACCGAAGCCGCCCTCCCCCGCCGGTGCGGTCAGCAACTCGCCGGGCAGCTCGCCGTACTCGACCGCCTCAAAACCGCTCGGGGAGGCAACCGACGCCGCGCAGCAGAACTTCGCGCCGCGGTGCTCGGCAGAAATGTCGCTCAGCTGAGCCAGCAGCAGGTTCAGGTTCGCGGAGTCATCGCCGTGGCTACCCGCCCAGCGTGCCGAGAAAATACCGGGAGCGCCGTTGAGCACATCCACCGACAGACCGGAATCGTCAGCAATAGCGACCAGGCCGGTTGCCTCGGCAACAGCGCGCGCCTTCAGCAGGGAGTTCTCCGCGAAGGTCACGCCGGTCTCGGGAACGTCGGGGGCGTTCACGCTGGAGGCGTCAACCACCTGGGTGTCAACGTCCAGGCCGTCAATGCGTCCGCGCAGAATTTCACGCAGTTCCTTGAGCTTGCCCTTATTGTGGCTTGCCAGAACGATCTTTGCGTCTGCCATAGTTTCTCCTTGTCGACGGAACTAGTTACTGGGACGGGTTAGTGTGCCAGTGCTTCACGCTGAATCTGAGCCAGCTCAGCGGTGCCTTCCAGCGCCAGGTCGAGCAGGCTGTTGAGCTCGTCGCGGTCGAAAGGTGCACCCTCGGCGGTGCCCTGAACCTCAACGAACTTGCCGCTACCGGTGACGACCACGTTCATGTCGGTCTCGGCGCGAACGTCCTCGGTGTAGGGCAGGTCCAGCATGGGGGTGCCGTCAATAATGCCCACCGAAATTGCGGACACCGAATCGATCAGCGGGTTCGCCTTAGCGGGCAGAATCTTCTGCTCCTTCGCCCAAGAAATAGCGTCAGCCAGCGCCACGTACGCGCCGGTGATGGAGGCGGTGCGGGTGCCGCCGTCAGCCTGCAGAACGTCACAGTCAAGCACGATGGTGTTCTCGCCCAGCTCATCCATGTTGATGACCGCACGCAGGGAGCGACCAATCAGGCGAGAAATCTCGTGGGTGCGGCCACCCACGCGGCCCTTGAGCGACTCGCGAGAAGAACGGGTGTTGGTGGCGCGCGGCAGCATCGCGTACTCGGCGGTCACCCAGCCCTTACCTTCGCCCTTGAGCCAGCGCGGCACGCCCTCAGTGAAGGATGCGGTGCACAGCACGCGGGTGTTGCCGAACTCGATGAGGGCGGAGCCCTCAGCGTTGCGGGACCAGCCGCGGGTAATGGTGATGGGGCGCAGCTCGTTGAGGGCGCGGCCGTCTTCGCGGGTTGCAGTCATGGGTTCTCCTTGAATCTGTCTGCGGAATCTGTGTCTGTCTGTTGACTCTATGTCGAAAGGCAGGCGGAGCTGAGCGCAGTTTGCACTAGTCCAGCTCGTTTTAGCCTAGCTCGGTTTGGTCTAGTCCAGCTCGGGTTTGGTCTAGTCCAGCTCGGGCTTGGGCAGCGCAATCGCGGTGTTCAGCGGCGGATCGAGCACCTCCACCACGTTCAGGGTGGACGTGACCGGGTGAGCCTCCGTCGGGCGCGGGTAGATGCGGTAGCTTGCCGCCATTTCGGCAATGCCGACCGGGCCGGAGAAGGCGCTGCGCGCCTCCGCGCGGGCGATGTCCGGGTCGTTCCACACGGGCAAGTGGGTCAGCAGCAGGTTACGCACACCCGCCTCCGTGGCGGCCTCGCCGGCACGCTTGCCGGTCAGGTGAATACCGCGCAGGGCGTCGTCGCGACCCTCCTGGTATGCCGCCTCGCAGAGGAACAAGTCAGCACCGCGCGCAGCCTTGACCAGGCCCTCGCACAGGTCGGTATCGCCCGAGTACGAGAACACGGTGTGGCCCTCGCGGTCGTTGCAGGTGATGCGCAGCGCGTACGGGTCCTTCGAGGGGTGAACCACGCGGAACGGCTCCACGCGGAAGGGACCAATCTGCACGGGCTCGCCCTCAGTCCAGGTGTGGTAGTCAAACTCGGTGCTCATGCCCGGCTCCGGGTCCAGGCCGTGAGTTGCCGAAAGGTACTCGTTAATCGCGGCGGGACCGTACAGCGGAATGCGACCCTTGGGCCAGCCGCGCGGATCCCACTTGACTGCCACGTGCAGACCGGACAGGTCGATGCAGTGGTCTGGGTGCAGGTGCGAAATCAGAATCGCGTCGATATCGCTCAGGTCGATATGGCGCTGGAGCATGCCGAGGGAGCCGTTGCCCATGTCCATGATGATGCGCCAGGTTCGACCCGCGAAGTCCGTGGCGGTGAGCATGTAGCAACTAGCCGGTGAGACGGGGCCGGGAAAGGAGCCCGTGCAACCGATAACGGTTAGACGCATGAGGTGTCGTCCTTAGGGGTGGTGCCGGAAAATTCGGTGCCCGCGACAGTGTGTGCTGCCTCTGCAGGGTCTGCCGATTCGTCGAGGGTGATGTTGCGGTGTGCCGCAAGCATTTCGGGGGTGAGTGCTGCCAGCGAGCCGGTCGGGTAGCGTTCCGCCACGGAACTGGTGTGGCGCACGTTGGTGACCTCGGGGCCGAGGAAGCGGCGCGCCAGCTGCGAGAACGTCTCAGATTCGCCGGTGGCGAGGAATTCGTGGTGCGGGTTTTCCTCGGGGACCGGGCTTTCAATGGCGTGGTTGAGCAGTTCGCGGTACACGTCCTTCGCGGTCTCATCCGCAGAGGAAACCAGGGTGACGTCCTCACCCATAATGTAGGAAATCACGCCGGCCAGCAGCGGGTAGTGGGTACAGCCGAGCACGAGGGTGTCCACGCCGGCATCCTTGAGCGGCTGCAGGTACTCGCGGGCGGTCTCCAGCAGCTCGGGGCCGGAGGTAATGCCCTTCTCCACGAACTCCACGAAGCGCGGGCACGCCACCGAGTGCACCTCAAGGTTCGGGGTGATCGCGAAAGTGTCCTCGTAGGCGCGGGAAGTGACGGTCGCCTCCGTCGCAATCACGCCGATCTTGCGGTTGCGGGTTGCGGCGAGCGCACGGCGGGCGGCGGGCTGAATCACCTCAATGACGGGGATGCCGTACTGGCGGGTGTAGCGTTCGCGGGCGTCACGGAGCACCGCTGCGGAGGCGGTGTTACAGGCGATGACGAGCATTTTCACGCCGGAGTCGACGAGTTCGTCCATGATGCGTAGCGCGTTGGCGCGTACTTCTGCGATTTTGAGGGGGCCGTAGGGGCCGTGGGCGGTGTCGCCGACGTAGATGATGCGTTCGTGAGGCAGCTGGTCCATGATGGCGCGTGCCACGGTGAGTCCACCGACACCGGAGTCGAAGACGCCAATGGGGGCCGCGGCGGTGGGGCCTACGGGCGCGGGGCTACCCCAGGGGGTGCGGGCACGGTAGGGATTGGTCGCGTCAATGCTTTCACTCATGTGTCACCTACACTTCGTTATCGGTCGGGTACCTCGTTCTATGCTAACTCGCTAAGATTACCCTTTTAGTCCGTTGAGCGCTTAGATGAGTCGAGAACCACCATTATGTGGTTGTATATGACGGTAGTTTGAGGGGTAATTCGAAAAATTCGTTCTATTCTTGCTCGTTTGCCCCGCCAAATACTCCGCCAGGCTTTTCCTCTTCTTCGTCGTCCAGCCCGTCGAGCATGGCGAGCATGAGCGAGTCCTGAACCCAAGAGACGAAGTTGTACACCACAGCCATGTACTCTTCCTGGGTCTCAATCTCGGAAGGGTCGGTGAATGCCGCAATATCTTCTGCGGTGTCTTCGTCCACGATGTAGAGGCGGTCGGCGAGCACCAGGCGAATATCGCCGAGCGCGGCAGCCCAGGCGCGGGCGTGTTCTTCGTTCAGGCGCAGGTCGCTGGATTCAATGTCGAAGGCGAGCATGGCGAGGTTCGCGCGTTTGGTTTCTCGCAGGTCGCGTTCGGTGTAGCGGCGGTATTCGGTGGCGGCCTCGTCGTCGCTGCTTGCGGCGGGGAGCAGACGCGCCACGGCGCTGTCGGCGGGGATGGTGGGGTTTTCGGTGATGCCGACCAGCGCCTCCAGCGGGTCGACGGTGCCGCCGTCGGCGGTGGTATCTGCCGGGCGCAACAGCGCGCGCACGTCTTCGGCGAGTTCGCGGATCAGGTCGCGTTCGGCGGGTTCGAAGGAGGCGGTGTAGCCTCCGGGGGTGCGGCGGAAGGGTCGCGCCATTAGTTTTCTACTTTCTCGAAGGTTGCCAGCAGACCCCAGGCGTGCATTGCCTGGGTGTGTTTTTCGGCGTCTTCGCGCGAGCCGGTGAAGACGATTGCCTTGCCGTTGTTGTGCACCTGCAGCATGAGCTCTTCTGCGCGGGCGCGGGAGTAGCCAAAGTGGCTGCGGAAGACGTAGGACACGTAGGTCATGAGGTTGACTGGATCGTTCCAGACGATGACTTTCCAGGGGGTGTCTGTGGCGAGGATGTTCTCTAAGGCGGTGTCGAGGTCGGTATCCTCGAGGGTTCCGGTGGAGAGGGTCACGGCGGTAGTGTTCATTGGTTTCCTTTGCGGCCGGTTCCCTTTGATTATACGGGCGGGTATGTGTTGCCCCTGTGTTGCCTCTGTATTGCTCTGGTGTTCGTCCTGCGCTACTGCGGTGTTCGCCCTGCACTACTGCGGTGTTCGTCCTGCGTTGCTCCCGCACAGAGTGCTGGTAATTTGTCATACTACACCACTTAGAGTCAAGAATACTTTATGTAGTGATTGACACGCCGACTCAAGAGGAAAAATACCCTGATCCCCCACTACAATAAACACATGGCTACTACCTCTCTTCTCACCGACCACTACGAACTGACCATGCTCCAGGCGGCACTCGCCTCCGGCGCAGCCAACCGTAAGTGCACCTTCGAAGTCTTCACCCGCCGCCTGCCCGCAGGCCGCCGCTACGGCATCCTCGCAGGCACCGGCCGATTCCTCGAAGGCCTCGCAGACTTCCGCTTCAACGACGAAGAACTCTCCTTCCTCTCCTCCCGCAACATCGTCAACAAAGAAACCCTCTCCTACCTCGAATCCTTCACCTTCAGCGGCAACATCCGCGGCTACGCAGAAGGCGAAGCATTCTTCCCCCACTCCCCCGTCATGCAGGTCGAAGGCACCTTCGCCGAAGCATGCGTCCTCGAAACCTACCTGCTGTCCATCCTGAACTTTGACTCCGCCGTGGCGAGCGCTGCCTCCCGCATGAGCGCCGCCGCAGGCAACCGCCCCTGCCTCGAAATGGGTTCGCGCCGCGCCCACGAACGCGCCGCAGTCTCCGCCGCACGCGCCGCCGTGATTGCCGGCTTCGCGGGCACCTCCAACCTGGCGGCTGGCCTGCGCTACGGCCTGCACACCATCGGCACCAGCGCCCACGCCTTCACCCTGCTGCACGACAGCGAACGTGAAGCGTTCGAGGCGCAGCTGCGTTCCCTCGGCGCCCGCACCACCCTGCTCGTCGACACCTACAATGTGGACGATGCAGTCCGCCTCGGCGTGGAACTCGCCGGCGAAGAGCTCGGCGGCGTGCGCCTGGACTCCGGCGACCTGGTCGCCACCGCGGCTCGCGTGCGTGAACTGCTCGATTCGCTCGGCAACACCCACACCAAGATCACCGTCACCAGCGACCTGGACGAGTACGCTATCGCTTCCCTGGCGGCAGCACCCGTGGACTCCTACGGCGTGGGCACCAAGCTGGTCACCGGCTCCGGTGCGCCGACCTCCTCCATGGTGTACAAGGTCGTTGAGCGTGAAAACTCTGCCGGTGAAATGCAGCCGGTCGCTAAGGCGTCGGCTGGCAAGGCCTCCATTGGTGGCGCCAAGCGTGCGGCCCGCCGCCTCAACGGCATGGGTATCGCCACCGCCGAGGTTCTGGGCACCCACGAGGACCCGAACCTGCTCGAGGACACCCGCCCGCTCATGGTGGACTTCGTCCGCAACGGCGAGCTGCTGCCCGGCTTCACCGGTGAGGAAGGCGTGCGCCGCGCAACCGCCCGCCACGCAGCCTCCCTGGCTGAGCTTCCCGAAGCTGCCCGCCGCCTCTCGGAGGGTGAGCCAATCATTCCTACCGAGTTCATCTAAACCACCCTTCTGAGATACTGTTTTCATCTGGCGAATCAGAGTGAAAACTCACTCCTACTTGTAAAGGACAGACATGTCTAAGGCACTGATTATTGTTGATGTGCAGAACGATTTCTGCGCCGGCGGCACCCTCGCCACCGAGCGCGGTGCGGACGTTGCCGCGCTGATTAGCGAATACGTGGAGAACAACCACCACCGCTACGACGCGATTGTTGCCACCCAGGACTGGCATATTGATCCGGGTTCGCACTTCTCCGATACCCCGGACTACGTTGACTCCTGGCCGGTGCACTGCGTCGCCAAGAGCGAAGGCTCGCAGATTCACGAGAACCTGGACACCGACTACATTGAGGCGTACTTCCGCAAGGGCCGCTTCGAGGCAGCCTACTCGGGTTTTGAGGGTCTTCTCGCTCCCGAGGATGAGGTCGCGACCGGCGAGCACGAGCCTGGTGCGGATGCATCCGAGGACGGTCCGCAGACTCCCCTGTCGGAGTGGCTGGATGAGCGCGGTATCGAGTTCGTCGATGTTGTCGGTATCGCCACCGATTATTGCGTGTCGGCAACCGCTCGCGATGCGGTCGATGCAGGCTACGAGACTCGCGTGCTGCTTGACCTGACCGCGCCCGTGCACGAGGACAAGCTCGACGACGTGGTTGCCGAGCTTGAAGATGAGGGCGTCGAGGTGGTTGAGGTTCTCTAACCTCCACTATCACTGTAGACAGCTCACCATTTCAGGCGGGCGTTGAATATACAGAGACCTTGAATATACAGAGGCGGGGAGCCTGGGATGTACTATCCCAGGCTCCCCGCCTTTTCGTAGGTGTATACCTTCCGGGGTTATCTGTTCTGACAACCCAAGGCTGTGGTGAACATGTTTTGGGTGTAGCGAAGGCCCGCAGGCATCAAAGTGTCTGCGGGCCTTCAGGTTGGCGCATTACTACCAACCTTTTCCTCAAAGCCATTGGTTTCACCGTTGAGACTCAACGAGACATCACTCAATGGCGTTCTCCGTGAGTGGCCAAAATACACCAAGAGACCACTCGCCAGAGAAGTACACAGTCCTCATGCCAGATATGCGCGGATGCACCTCTGGGGGACTAAAACTTAGGGGCCGGTTCTCCCCACTCCTGATGAGTTTTCAGGAGAGGGAGAACCGGAGGGGTTAGTGTCTAACCCACCGAGCACTCAGATAGGAATACTCGGGTATGCACGCTATTAGGAGCGCTCGCAGAGGGTTACCTTTACGTAACCGGGGTTACGAGTACCGGCTTCCTTTGCGCCGTTACCAGCGGAAGCGATGGAGCTCTCGGCAACGGAGGGTGCAACGTAGGAGCCACCTGCGCCACCAGCACCGGCCTGGATCATGGTACCCACATTCTGACGCAGACCGTTAGGAGCGGAGTTACCGTTCCACTTCTGGCTGGTCTGGATTGCCGCCAGTGCACGAGCTGCACCGGAGCCACCGCCACCGTAGCCTGCGCCACCACCTGCGGAGACAACGCCCTGGTAGCCGTTGAAGTTGTAACCAACGTTGGGGTATTCCAGGACACCGAGACCACTACCGTCAGTCTTGGGCAGCTTCTCCGGAATGTTCGGGTCGTTGTTATCTACTTCGTAGGAGTATGCACTGACACCGTCTGCACCCTTACCATCGAAGCCGTTGCCACCCTGGTTACCTGCGGTGGAGGAGCTGTAAATCTCCTGGTTGTTGGTGGAGACGAAGCTTGCGAAGCCGTAGGCGTTCTTAGCAGTGAAGAGCTCGGGCTTTTCGCCACCGGCACCACCGGTACCGTTGCCGCCACCAGCGCCACCTGCAACCATCATCTTGCCGCGAGCAGGACGCTTACCCGATGCATCACGCATGTGAGTGAACCAGGAAACACCGGTCTCAGCAGTGTCACCGGTAGCTGCGGATGCGCTTGCACCTGCAGCAATCAGACCGGGGTTCTCGGAATCGCTAAGGAGAGCAACACCCATATCCTTAGCGTCCTTGTTGTAGTAAGGGGAGCCCTGGCCGTAGTTGTTCGAGCCGGGCTGGGTGCGCATACCCGCACCGCCACCGCCGCCTGCGAGGGCAACCACGGTGCCGTCAACCACCAGCGCAGAGGAGCCGCCACCGGAACCACCGTAGAGGTAACGGTTCATGTCAGATGCGCTACTCCAACGAGCAGTCACCTTAGAAACCACATCCGAGGGAACGGTAAAGGAATTCACGTCACCACCGTTACCGTAACCCTCACCACCGGTTGCAGGGCGAGTAACCCAGAGCTTATCGCTCTGAACGCCAGCTTCCTGAGTCAGGTATGCTACACCACCGGCAGCGGCGACCAGCTCAATAACCTGGCCTTCCTTAACGGGAATCTCACCGGTAATGAGAGCACCGGAACCACCGGCGACAGATGCAGAACCGCCACCTGCGCCACCGGCAACCTCGAAGCGAATCTTGTCGACCTTCGCGGGAACGGTGAACTTCTGGGTGTTCTTAGCACCGGAAGGCTGGCCAGAGATATTGAACTTGGGAGCAGATGCGTACGCGCACTCAGTAGAAGATGCGAAAGCGGGAACCGCAGCAGATGCTGCAACAACCGGAGCAGCCCATGCTGCGCCAGCAACAACCTTGCGGCGAGAAATGTTAGTAGACATGTATGTCCTTCGAGAGTGATATCTTGGGCATTCACTCCCACCAAGAACGCGGCCGATAAATCCACGCAGGGCAGAACTCACACACAAAAAGTGAACATAGCGTGCAGAAGAGAGTGAATGCATGATGTTTCTATACAAGCGTCAGCCCCTGCACAGCCAGAAGATCAAAAACACAAAGGTCAGCTTCAAAAGCACAGGGAAACCCAACACTTGGAGAAAGCATACCCCCCCCCCGTATTAAAATTTCAAGCGAAAAACGCACACAATCTTCCATAAACCCACTTTGACATGCAGTATTCAACCAGTACTTGAACTTTTATTCACACACATTTCTCCCCTAAATCCCTCTGATACATCTTCCATAAACAACCTTCAGGCGATGTTTTTCTCGAAATAAAGATTCAAAAGCCACATCTAGAATTTAAGAACCACACATTCCCACCATTCACCCGGCAGATTTTTCCTCTTTTGTGCTTTTAAGCACCTGAAAAAACCTTCAGGTAAAAATCACTCAAAGAACTATAGTTTTCCTTCATATACGCAGAAGCCCCGCGAGCGCACTCACTCGCGGGGCTTCTCTATACGTTCTATTCACGTTCTAGCGTCGGCCCACGAACCAGTCCGACAGCTTATCGATACGCGCCTGAATCTGCTCAGCAGAAGCCTGCGCAACCGCCGGGCCGCCACAAATCTTACGCAGCTCATTGTGAATCACGCCGTGCGGCTGACCCGAACGAATCGACCACGCCGCCACGTTCTTCGCCAGCTTATTGCGCAAATCCTTCAACTGGCGGTGATCCACCACTGAAGGCGCCGCAATCGCCGGGCGACGCGCCGCATGCTCACGCTGATGCGCTCGCAACAGCGTACCGACCTGTTCGGCATCCAGCAGGCCCGGAATACCCAGGAAGTCCTGCTCCTCCTCACTACCCACGGCAAGGTTGCCGGAGGCAAACTCGGCGCCGTCGAACAGCACACCGTGGAAGGACGCCTCGGAGCCGAGCGCCTCGAACTTGCCGCGTGCCAGCTGCTCGGAGGCGCGCTCCTCGAGGTTTGCTTCTTCGAGCAGGTGATCGTCCAGGCCCTCAACCATGGGGTCGATTTCCTGGGGTGCGCCGCGGTCGAGGGCGTGGTCGCGTTCTACTTCCATGTCGTTGGCGAGCATCATCAGCTGCGGCACCGACGGCAGGAACACGGAGGCGGTTTCGCCGCGCTTGCGGGCACGCACGAAACGGCCAATAGCCTGGGCGAAGAATAGCGGGGTGCTGGTGCTGGTGGCGTACACGCCCACGGCGAGGCGGGGCACGTCCACGCCTTCGGACACCATGCGCACGGCAACCATCCAGCGCTGCATGCCTTCACGGAATTCGTCGATTTTCGCGGAGGCTTCACGGTCGTCAGAGAGGATCACGGCGGGGTATTCGCCGGTGATTTTCTGGATCTGTTCGGCGTAGGCTTTGGCGTCCGCGTGGTCGGTTGCGATGACGAGCGCACCGGCGTCGGGCACGGTGCGGCGCACCTCGGTCAGGCGCTTATCGGCCGCCGCGAGCACGGTCGGAATCCATTCTCCGTTGGGGTCGAGGGCGGTGCGCCATGCCTGGGAGGTGATGTCCTTGGTGAAGCCTTCGCCGAGGTTTGCCGCCATTTCCTCACCAGCGGAGGTGCGCCAACGCATCTGGCCCGAGTACGCCATGAAGATGACCGGGCGCACCACGTGGTCCTTCAGCGCGGGGCCGTAACCGTAAGAGTAGTCCGCTTTGGAGCGGCGGATACCGTCATTGTCGACCTCGTAGGTGACGAACGGAATCGGGGAGGTGTCCGAACGGAACGGGGTACCGGTCAGCGCCACGCGGCGGGTCGCATCGTCGAATGCCTCGCGCAGGCCGTCACCCCAGGAGAGGGAGTCGCCGGCGTGGTGAATCTCGTCAAAAATCACGAGGGTCTTCGTCGCCTCGGTGTTGCGGGCGTGCAGCTGCGGCTTATTCGCCACCTGCGCGTAGGTCAGCGCCACACCCTTGTAGTGGCGGCTGATGGTCACATCCGCGTTCTTGAAGTTCGGATCAATAGGAATACCGACCTTCGCGGCGGCGTCTGCCCACTGCTTTTTCAGGTGGTCGGTGGGCGCCACAACGATGAGCTGGCGGACCGTGCCGCGGTTAAATAGTTCCTTGGCGAGGGTCAGCGCAAACGTGGTTTTACCCGCGCCGGGGGTTGCCACAGCCATGAAGTCGCGGGGGTTGGTTTCGAAGTACTTCTGCATGGCTTCTGCCTGCCAGGCGCGCAGGCTGACGGAAGTACCCCAGGGGGCGCGGTCGGGGTATGCCGGGGAGAGCTTCGGCTTCACCATACTGTCGAATAGGGTGGTTTCCTCTGCGGGTGCGCTCATTCTCTCCTTCTTCCTCGTCTGCATCTGCTGTTGCGGCGGGTTAGGCTCGGGACGGCTGATGCCCGCCGGGCACAGCGAGGTTAAATTCTAGCACCACATCCGCGGGTTGGGCCGGGCTGTGGTGCAAGAATTTGGTGCTCGTCAGCAAAGTCTCATGAGCGGTGTTGGGCCGTTGAGTCTTGCTGCGGCGTGTTATTTATTCGTATTTATTCAGGCGTATCGCCCAGGTTGTATTGCCCAGGATGTGTTGTCTGAGGCGTGTCGTCTGGCGTGTATTATTCGCCGGAGCCGTTGTCGCCGTCGTTGCCGGGTGCGAGGCCTTCGTAGATTTCCTTGCACTGGGGGCAGACGGGGAACTTCTGCGGGTCGCGGCCGGGTACCCACATTTTGCCGCAGAGGGCGCGCACGGGTTCACCGGTCAGCGCCGATTCGAGGATCTTTTCCTTGCGTACGTAGTGGGAGAAGCGCTCGTGGTCGCCGGGCTCAGAAAGCTGGGTTTCTTCGCGTTCGAGCAGTGCGGTGCCGCCTGCGGTTCCTGGGCCAAAGGGGTCTTCGATGCCTTCGATCGAGCTCATGTTTCTCCTTGATGATGAGGTGGGATACATAGGGTGAGGGGTGCCGCTGCACGGTTGGGTGATTGGCGCCTTCTCTATTTTAGTAGCAGTTGGGAGGTGCTGAGCCCCCGGGCGGTCAATATGGAGGCAGACCACAGCTCAACCATAGACTCTTAGGTATTGCGGTGAGCTTCTTTCCGCTAGAAGTTCGGGGCTAGAAAGTTCAGGGCTAGAAATTCGTGCGGCACAGAAAAGGGGTTCCGCGCCAGGCTTAGTACCTAACACGGAACCCTTCTCTTTTATTCCTGATGTGCTGGAGCTTCGACTCTTGTTAGTTCGCCTGGAAGCGTGCCACACGCTCCAGCATCTTGGAGCTGACCTTGTCGTAGCGGTGACCGCCCCATGCCACGCCGCCCACGAGCAGTGCGGCACCAATCAGCAGCTGAATCAAGCCACCGTAGACGAGGGTTAGTAGATCTTGGGTCACGAAAATGTACACAACAACCGAGATACCGCCGGGTAGCGCGCTGAGCATCACCAGAATTACGGTGAGCATGAGCAGCAACTGATTAGCGAAGCCCTCATTGTTCTTCGGGTTCTTGAACGGGTTAGCACCCGGAGGCGCCACGGGCGGGCTAATGAAGGTGTCCATCACGCTGCCCATACCAGCCGCTGCGGCGAGCACGCCCAGCTGGTGCATCAGCACGATGGGGAAAAGCTCCAGGTGTCCATTTGCCGCTGAGGCGACGAACACCATCACCACCACGATCGGAACCATCAGGATGCTGTAACCCCAAAGACGGCCGAGACGATCGTCAATACCGCGTAGCGGGGAGAGCACGTGCAGGCTGAATGCGGTGTTGTCGTAGGAGACGAGATAGCACATGTAGTAGCCGGTGAAGACGGTGCAGAAGTACATCCAGAATCCGAAGAGCTGCATCACGCCGCTATTGATGATCTGGTTAGCTTCAGCCGCGTTGACGCCGTTAAAACTGGCCCGACTTTCGAAGGAGCCTACAGAGCTCAGGAACAGGGGCATAGCCACCGTCAGTATCAGGTAAAGCATGGCGGTGCTTGCGGTCAGCAGCTGCAGACGGTTGTCTTTCAGAAATGAGTGCAGGGTTCGTGCCGCCACGGCACCACGCGGGGTTGCGGGGAACCGTGCCAACAGACCCAAATCACCCGCGGCGACTTCAGCTGCGCTCGCGTGGTGCGCGCTACCGCCCACATTCGCCATGGAGCGTGCCAGGTTCTTACCCCACAGCCACCATCCGCCAGCCAGGTAGACGAGGGTCAGAGCCAGGCAACCAAGGGCGGTGCCCATATTGCCGGTCGCCATAAAGTAGGGCACCGCAAATGCCGACCCGAAGGGCGTCACGCTGAGCCACGGCAGGTAGGGCAGCACCTCTTCCCAGTGCTTGGTCAGGTAGGTTATCGTTCCACCGAAGATAAAGCCGGCGCTCATCATCAGTAGCATGGCAACGATCATCAGGGTGTTGGCGATGCGCGGGTTATCATTCAGCGCCATGCCCAGGCGGTTGGCGAGACGAGCCCACACCATGAGGTTCGCAAGGCCGAGCACGCAGCAGATGAGGTACACGACCAGCGCGAGCGGTTGCGATATAAACGCGATCGCACCCAGCAGCACGGCAATGATGCTGGCAATGCCGGGGATACCCACGAACCCGCCGAGGAACTGGCCCTTCTGCAGGGTGGAGGGCTTGATGGGGAAGAGCACGAATCGGCTCTCGTCCAGGGTGCCGTCCAGTCCGCTAAAGAAAATGGGGACAATAGCCCAGGCGAGCGCAATAACCGCGCCTACCAGGAGGGTTCCGAGCTGACCGTATTCGGGTACCTCCGAGTTAGCGATAAAGTATGCGGAGCCGAGGCCGAAGAGCATACCGCCCGCGTAGAGCGCCGCAAAAATCAGGCCGATGAGCGCCCAGATGCTACGGCGGAAGGCGGCGAGCACATACTGCCACTTTAGTGAGACGAGGTGCCCAACCATGACAATCCTTCCGAGGAGGTGCGGCCGCCGACCAGCTGCACGAATCGTTCTTCAAGGCTCATGCCGGCGCGTACTTCGTCGACGGTTCCGGCGGCGAGAATACGGCCGGAGTCCATGACGGCTACGTGGTCGCACAGGCGCTGGACAAGGTCCATCACGTGCGAGGAGATGATGACAGTTCCGCCGGAGGCAACGAAGCCACGCAGAATGTCCTGAATATTAGCGGCGGAAACCGGGTCGACCGCCTCAAAGGGCTCGTCCAGGATCAGCACGGAGGGCGCGTGAACGAGAGCGGCGGCGAGCGCAATCTTCTTGGTCATACCGGCGGAGTAGTCGGCAACGGCACGGCCCGCAGCGTCGGTCAGGTCCATTGCGGCGAGCAGGTCCTTGACGCGGGAGGCAACGGTTTCCTTATCGATCCCGTGCAGGTAGCCGGAGTAGGTGATGAGCTGTTCACCGGTGAGCTTGTCGAAGAGGTGCACGCCGTCGGGCAGCACACCCAGGTGCGCTTTGGCTTTGAGCGGGTCGGCCCACATGTCGATGCCGCGCACGTAGGCGGTGCCTTCATTGGGCTTGAGCATGCCGGTGACCATGGAGATGGTGGTGGTTTTACCGGCGCCGTTGCGGCCGACCAGTCCGTAGAAGGATCCGGAGGGGATGTCGAGGTTGATGCGGTCGACGGCGACCTTCTGACCGAATGCCTTGGTGAGACCGCGGATTTCGATGGCGGGGCGAGCGCCAGCTGCAGGTATAGTCTGCGGGGTGACGGGTAGCTGCGGTGCTACCGATGCGGGAACTACAGCTTCAAGAGCTTCTGGGGCTACAGATTCGGAGGCTACAGCCTGGGGTGCTGCCGCGGCGGGGGTTGCCTCTACTGTGGTCTCTAGTACCGGGTTGGTCTCTTGTACCGGGTTCTGCGGTGAACCTGGTTCTTGCAGGTTCGGGTCCTGGGGAAAGTGACTAGTGTTCATATTTTCACCCTACCACCCCCCCCCATGAGGTCTAGCAGGTTTGGTGATGAAACCTGCATTATTAAGTACTCACAACGCATATTATGGACATTCCGGGGCTCTACATATAGCGTCCTAGCGCGCTATCTGTCAGATTGGGCTGGCCGTTCTCCCCACCCTCAAAACCGCCAAAAACCGCAAAACAGAACGGGCTACCGCCTCCCCCGCATCCCGAGCGCAGGGGTAGACGATAGCCCGTCCGCATTCAACGTTTCAGCCGCCTAGATTAGCCAGAGCTAGCTAGACCGGCTCATGACGTTTCCGGGGTGACAGCCGTTTTTAGAACAGCGCCATGGTCAGTGCCGCACGCGCCTTGACGGTGCGCGGGTCAGATGCACCCACCACGTCGAAGAGCTGCACGAGACGCTCGCGCACACGCGCCTTATCATCGGGACCTACTGCGCTGAACAGGCGCAGCAGACGGTTGTACGCGTCCTCCACGTGGCCGCCCACCAGATCCAGATCTGCTACGTTGAATGCCGCCTCAATGTTCATGGGGTCTGCCGCGGCGGCCGCACGTTCGGTTGCCATGTCCAGGTCCTTCACGCGGGCGAGCAGTTCAACCTGTTCCAGGCCGAGCTTCGCTTCCTTATCGCCGGGGTTCTCGGTGATTGCCTTGTGGTATGCGGCGCGGGCACCCTCCAGGTCACCGCGGTCGAGGGCGGCGACGGCTTCGGCATGCAGAGGCGGCAGGGGCTTTTCATCGTCGGGAACAACCGGGTCGAAGCCGCCGGGCAACTGGTACTGTGCCGCGAGCTGCAGAACCTGGGAGAGCACATCACCGAGGTCTTCTGCGCTGACCGGGCCGGTATAAATCGGTGCCGGGCGGCCCGCCAGAACAGCAACGCCCGCGGGCACGCCGCTCACGCCGAATGCCTGGGCAGCTTCGGGGAGCTTGGTGACGTCCACGGCGGCGCAAATCATGGTGCCTGCGGCGGAATCAACAAGCTTCTGCACGCCTTCGAGCATCTGCAGAGAGGAGGGCGAGTGCGGCGCGTAGAGCGCAAAAATCACGGCACCCTGGCTGGAAAGCTGCACGAACTTCTGGAACTCTTCGGGGGTGTTGACCTCGTAACGCCAGGTGGGGGCGGAGGGGGTCTGCTCGCCGCCCTGTTCGCCAGCAGACTGTGCCGCTGCGTTCTGTGCCCCAGCGTTGGGGTTCAGTTCCATGGCGTTGCGTACGGAGGCGGGAATCTCCTGCGCTGCCCCGTTCTGCGCTGCACCACCCTGCGCGACATGACCCTGTGCCGCGTTCTGGGATGCGCCGCGGTCTGCCGGATCAAAAATAATGCTCATCCTGGGCTCCTTTACGTTCTGTACCTATTGTTGCGTGCGGGCTAAATCCTTCACGCGTTCCTTCCTCTATTATCCCCACAACGCACCGTTGCGAGCGCCCGTTCTCTGTCGCCTACGCTCTGAGCTCATGCCGGGGATAGCGTTTGGGCTATTGCCCGATCCGTCCCGCAAATATCTCTCCCACATGCACTCCCCTGTCCTTGGGATTCACCGTGGACGCCGTAACAAAGTAAACCAGCCGGTAGAATGGCACAGTAGAGAAAAAATACCCGGAATGATTCGGAAAGGAAGAGCATGAGCGAGAAGAAAGCCTCAGAAGCTCCCGCAGAGACGACATCGTCCCCCGAGACGCGCAAGAAGGAATCCCTCACCGATCAGCTAACGGAGACCTTCAGCGAGCTGACCGAAAGCATTAGCCAGGTGCGTTCCAACCGCCGCCGCGCTTCTATGCCTCCTACGGATACCATTCCGGTGGTTCCCGCCGCTTCTGAGGATGCGCCTCCCGCACCGAAGGTGGTCGGCAACGGCAAGACCTCGATGATGCATAACCCGGTCGCTTTTGGTTTCCTCATGACCGTGGGCGTGGGTCTGGCGCTCTTCGCCTACTACATTTTCAATAATGTGGGTGCCCTGGTGGGTTGGGTGACCGGTGCTATTTTCATTGCTCTGGGTCTGGACCCGATTGTGCGCCGCCTGGAGTCTTGGGGCATTAAGCGCGGTATCGGCGTGATTGCTGTGCTTGCTGGTTTTGCTGGCGCTGTGACCGGTCTGGTGATGACGATTGGCCCGGTCATTAGCGAGCAGGCGTCTAAGTTTGTGCAGTACGCGCCGGGTATTTATCAGAACACGATTGATTCTGATTGGTACCACGAGCTTGATCAGCGTTTTAGCATCAGCACCTGGGTGAATGAGAACGTCCCTAAGTTCTTGGAGTCGACGTTCTCCTCTTCGCAGGTCAATAGCTTCATGTCGAGCCTGGTTTCTGCGGGTTCTACCCTGGCGCAGAGCGTGACCGGCGTGATTATTGTGCTGTTCCTGTCCCTGTACTTCCTCACGTCGATGGACACGATTAAGGCGTGGGGTGTGCGTTTGGCGCCGGCGTCTAAGCGTGTGCGTGTCAAGTACATTACCGACAAGATTACTGAGTCGGTGGGTAACTACGTGATGGGCCAGGCGATGGTAGCCATTCTGAACGCCCTCTTCGCATTCTTCATAATGTTGTTCTTGGGCTTTAGCTTCCCGCAGTTGATGGCTTTGGTCGTTATGATTCTGGCGTTCATTCCGCTGGTTGGTGGCGTGATTGCGCTGATTTTGACCTCGCTGATTCTGCTGACTCAGGGTTGGAGTCTGGCGCTGTGGTTTGCGGTGGCGTACTTCCTGTACTTGCAGGTGGAGGCGTACCTGATTTCTCCGCGTATTATGGCTCGCGCTGTGTCGGTCCCTGCCGGTGTTGCGATTATTTCGGTGGCTGCCGGTGGCGCGCTATGGGGCGTGCTGGGCGCGCTGATTGCTATTCCGGTGGCGGCTTCCATGCTGATTCTGGTGCGTGAGGTGTTCATTCCTCGCCAGGACCAACTATAGTCACCGCCCAGTTGTAGTCGCCTCCCAGCTGTAGAGTCCCCTCTAGGTTCTCTACGCGCTCACGGCTCTTCCACCGAGCAGGCGTTTAAGACATAAGGCGGCGGCTTTGGATGTTCTATCCAAAGCCGCCGCCTTGATATTTTTATGCAGTGTTTTTACGCTGTGTTTTTATGCCAAACCTTTAGAGCTCAGTGATTTCTTCTGCCACCGGGCCGCTGTATTCGGTGGGCAGTTCAGTGGGCACACCGGTTACGATGCTGACAATAGTGTTCAGGACCTGCTGCACGGACTTCTCGCCCACCCACAGGTGCTTGCAACCCTCGAAGGGAATTACCCGAGTACGCGGTACAGCCGCGAAACGCTCACGCGCTGCCGGAGGCTGCAGGTAGTCGTCATGCTCGGGCACCAGCGCGTACAGCGGGTTCGAGATCTTGTTCCACTCGTCCAGCTCAGCCGGGTGCACGCGGTGCAACGGCGGGGAGAGCAGAATGGCGCCGGTGAACTCGTTCGCGTATTCGGGCGCGTACTTGAGCACCAGCTCGGTGCCGAAGGACCAGCCGACCAGCCAGGGGTTCGGCAGGGCGCGCTCGCGTACGAACTTCAGAATTGCGTCAAAGTCCTTCTTCTCGGCAAAGCCGCCGTCAAAGACGCCTTCGCTGGTGCCGCGAATCGAGGAGGTACCGCGGGTGTTGAAACGCAGCACCGCAATGTTCGACAGCGCCGGCAGGCGGAAGGACGCCTTCTTGTACACGTGCGAGTCCATGTAGCCGCCGTGGGTGGGCAGCGGGTGGAAGGTCACCAGGGTTGCCTTGATTTCGCCTTCGGGCAGGGCGAGTTCACCGACGAGGCGCTTACCGTCCGCGGTGATGACGGTGAAGTTCTCGCGGCGTGCAGGAAGCACAGTACGTGCCTTAATGGGGGTGGGCTCAGCAGCGGTGCTGAAGACGTAGCGGGCGGGATCGAATTCCTGCTCGCGAGTGATATCGGCGGTGTTGCTCATTGCGTTCCTTCAAGAATTGGATTCGAGAATGTGGACTAGGGTCTAGGGTCTTGGGTCTTGGGCTGCACTTTAAGTGCAGTGTTCAGCCTATTTACGGCGGGTGCGCCAGCAATGCTGATGCCAGTGCCTGCGCTCATCAATGGCGCGGCTACGGCCCATCGTGTGGCTTTCTTGCCACACCACCAGATGCGCTGTTCTGGGCGGAATCGGGCGGTAGCATTCGGGGCAGGTGTAGGTTTTTTGGGCGTTGACGGCTGCAATGTATTGCACCAGCCAGTCACCGTATCGGTCACGTTCCAGTCGGGGCGCTGGGTCGAGAATCCTGCTGATATCACGCCCTGCGGGTGCTTGACGGTGCCACTTATCGCTGGTGGTGCCGGATGCTCGCCTGCCGGGATGATTCTTACGTGCCATGAGCCCTATTCTACCGCGCCACTCAACTATCTCTACCTATCGGCCCTGCCGCTGTTCGCTCTGCGCTCTTCCTCATTCTGAGGCGGTACTCCCCCGCTCTGTAACCCAACCTGTACCAAGCACGGGTTCCCTAGCTCATACCCTCACCTGCTAGAGCCAAACACTCGTACCTGCTAGAGTGGACGGATGCGTATTGTCATTGCTGAATGCTCCGTAGATTATGAGGGCCGCCTCCGCGCCCACCTGCCCCGCGCTACCCGCCTGCTGATGGTCAAGAATGACGGCTCCGTCCTCATTCACTCCGACGGCGGTTCCTACAAGCCCCTGAACTGGATGAGCCCTCCCTGCTCCCTGCTGGTGGCTGAGCGTGAGGACGTTCCGCAGAGCATCCGTGAGGACCTGGAGTCCGATGTTCAGCAGCTGTGGACCGTTCAGGCAGCTAAGAGCGATGATCGCCTCATGATTCGTATCTACAAGATTGAGCACGAGCACGCCACCGACCTGGGTGTTGACCCCGGCCTCATTAAGGACGGTGTGGAAGCTGACCTGCAGCGCCTGCTGGCCGAGCAGATCCACACTCTGGGTGAGGGCTATTCGCTGGTGCGCCGCGAGTACCCGACCGCTATCGGTCCGGTAGACATCATGGCGAAGGATGCGCACGGCGTCTCCGTGGCGGTCGAGCTCAAGCGTGTGGGCGATATTGACGGTGTGGAGCAGCTGACCCGTTACCTGGAGCTGCTCAACCGTGACCCGCTGCTGGCACCGGTGCGCGGCGTGTTTGCGGCGCAGACGATTAAGCCGCAGGCTCGTACCCTGGCTGAGGACCGCGGTATCCGCTGCGTGAGCCTGGACTACGACGCGATGCGCGGCGTGGACGATTCGGCTGACCGCCTGTTCTAGCTGACCGGCCTGTTCTAAACGGCTCTAGCTAAGCGGCTACACATAGCTTGAGGGGCGCCTCCCGATACATGGGAGGCGCCCCTTTTCTGTGCACATCATCTTTCTACACACGTAGTCGTTCTGCGCGTGCTCTTTCTATGCACGCTGTCGTTCTGCACGCGCGCTCTTTCTGCGCACACGCTCTACCCCAGATACACCAATCGCCGGTGCCCGCCCCTTTCGGGGAGGAACACCGGCGAGGTGTACACAGTGGTCAATTCCCCTTACGGGGAACCGGCTTTAGATCTCTGCGTGCTTTGCAACGATGGTCACGTGATCGTTCGAGACGGTCAAGAAACCTGCGTTGAGGATGGTCTTAATGGGCTCACCATCAACGGGTTCAATGAGCAGCTCGCCGTCCTGTGCCAGCAGCGTGCAGGTGGGGATCATACCCGGCAGGATGCCGAGGTCACCGCTGACGGAGCGTGCACGAACGTACTTCGCTTCGCCAGTCCACACGACGCGTTCGCGGGAAACAACTTCAACTTTCAGAGCCATGATTACTTAGCTCCAGTCTGTGCCTTGATTTCCTCGTAGCGGCGCATAACGTCGTCCATACCACCAATGTTGTAGAACGCCTGCTCGGGGATGTGGTCGACATCGCCGTTGCAGATCATCTGGAAGGACTCGATGGTGTCCTTCAGCGGAACGGTCGAACCCTCGACACCGGTGAACTGCTTTGCAGTGTAGGTGTTCTGGGAGAGGAACTGCTCGATACGACGTGCACGTGCCACGACGATCTTCTGCTCCTCGGAGAGCTCGTCCACACCCAGAATCGCGATGATGTCCTGCAGTTCCTTGTTTTCCTGCAGAATAGCCTTCACACGAATTGCGGTGTCGTAGTGCTCCTGACCGATGTACTGTGCGTCCAGAATTCGGGAGGTGGAGGACAGCGGGTCAATTGCCGGGTACAGACCGCGCGATGCGATTTCACGAGAGAGCTCGGTGGTCGCATCCAGGTGCGCGAAGGTGGTTGCCGGCGCCGGGTCGGTGTAGTCATCCGCAGGCACGTAAATTGCCTGCATGGAGGTGATGGAGTGACCGCGGGTGGAGGTAATACGCTCCTGCAGCAGACCCATTTCGTCCGCCAGGTTCGGCTGGTAACCCACTGCGGAGGGCATGCGGCCCAGCAGGGTGGAAACCTCAGAACCTGCCTGAGTGAAACGGAAGATGTTGTCGATGAACAGCAGCACGTCCTGGTTCTGAACATCGCGGAAGTACTCCGCCATGGTCAGACCGGTCAGTGCCACGCGCAGACGGGTTCCCGGGGGCTCATCCATCTGGCCGAACACAAGAGCGGTGTCCTTCAGAACGCCTGCTTCTTCCATTTCGACCCACAGGTCGTTACCCTCACGGGTACGCTCGCCAACACCGGTGAACACGGAGGTACCACCGAAGTTACGAGCCACACGGGTAATCATTTCCTGGATCAGCACGGTCTTACCCACGCCTGCACCACCGAACAGACCAATCTTACCGCCCTTGATGTAGGGGGTCAGAAGGTCGATGGACTTAATACCAGTCTCCAGCATTTCGGTGGAGCCTTCCAGCTCTGCGAAGCCGGGAGCGGCACGGTGGATCGGCCAGTAGGTGTCAGCCTTGATCTCGGAGTTCGGCACGTCGAGTGCGTCACCGAGAACGTTGAAGATGTGGCCCTTCACGCCGTCACCAACGGGGACGGAGATCGGTGCGCCGGTGTCGACTACAGCCTGACCGCGGACCAGGCCGTCAGTCTGCTGCAGGGAGATAGCGCGAACGATCGAGTCGCCCAGGTGCTGTGCGGTCTCGAAGGTGATGGTGCGGGTGCGGCCGTCGAGGGTCAGCTCGGTGGTCAGAGCGTTGTAAATCTCGGGGACCTGACCGGCGGGGAACTCGACGTCGACCACGGGGCCGATGACGCGGGCAATACGACCCGTTGCGCCCTGAGTCGGTGCGGAGACCGATTCGTTGTAGGTGGCAGTCATATTTCTCACTTACTTAGAAAGTTTGGACAGTTGATGGCTTCGTTGGCGTACCAATACTAGGAGCCGAGGGCGTCTGCGCCGCCCACGATTTCGGAGAGCTCCTGAGTAATTTCCGCCTGACGTGCGTTGTTCATCAAACGGGTGTACTTGGTAATCAGCGTCTCAGCGTTGTCACCTGCGGTCTTCATTGCGCGCTGGCGGGATGCCAGCTCACTTGCTGCTGCCTGCAGGAGGCAGGAGAAGATACGGGATGCAACGTAGCGCGGCAGCAGCTCGTTGAGCACTTCCTCAGCGGAGGGCTCGAACTCGAAGGATGCCGCCTGCTCGTACTCAGCCTTGGTCAGTTCCTGGTCGGGAACGATTTCCTCGCCCATAGCCTTTGCGTCACCCACGTGGATGGGCAGCAGGCGCAGGATCTTGGGTTCCTGAACAACCATCGACTTGAACTCGGTGTACACGATGTGCAGTTCGTCCACGCCGCCCTCTTCGAAGGGCAGGTCGTAGGCTTCGAGTAGCGCGTCACGAATCTCGACGGCGGTTTCGACGCGAGGTGCATCGGTGTGGCCCTCCCACGCACGGGCGTAGGGGCGCTCACGGAACTCGAAGTAAGCCTTTGCCTTACGGCCAACCAGGTACAGCTGTACCTCCTGGCCGTTAGAGCGCAGCCTCTCAATCAGAGATTCGGTACGACGCAGGATAGCGGAGGAGTACGAACCTGCCAGACCGCGGTCGCTGGTAACAACCAGGATTGCGGAGCGGCGGTGTTCGTAGGTTCCGAACTCGTGCGGCTTGTGAATCAGCGGGTGCTTAATACCGTGCTGAGTCGCAACCGCAGTCACCACGCGGGTCAGAGCGTTCGCGTAAGGGCCGGCTGCCTGAGCAGCGTTACGAGCCTTGTTAATGCGGGAGGTCGCGATCATCTCCATCGCCTTGAAGATCTTCTTCATAGACGACGTCGAAGCAATCTTCTGTCGGTAAACCCTAATCTGGGCTCCCATAGAGCTTCCTTTCTCCTTGCTTTCTGCCCCGCCCCAGCCTCATAGCTGAGGCGGGGAGAAGGCGAGGACTAATCGCTAACCGATGGTTTCCTGAGTGATGTCGCTATCGCGAGCTGCCTTGTGCTCCTCGTGACCTGCGTCGACGAGGTGGCTGCTGCCCTCAGACTTGAAACCCTGTTTGAAGTCAGCAACTGCGGACTTCAGAGCTGCAACGGTGTCATCCTCAAGCTTGCCGGAGGAAGCGATATCGGTCAGTACCGAGGTCTTGTGACGCAGGTACTCGATGAAGCCTGCTTCGAAGCGCAGCACGTCGGAAATCTCGATGTCGTCGAGGTGACCGGAGGTACCAGCCCAAATGGAGACAACCTGCTCTTCAACTGCGTACGGGGTGTACTGCGGCTGGCGCAGCAGCTCGGTCAGGCGAGAACCGCGGGTCAGCTGTGCCTTGGTTGCATCGTCCAGGTCGGATGCGAACATTGCGAACGCTTCCATTGCACGGTACTGTGCCAGCTCCAGCTTCAGGGTACCGGAGACCTTCTTCATAGCCTTGGTCTGTGCGGCACCACCAACACGGGAGACGGAGATACCGACGTCGACTGCCGGACGCTGGTTAGCGTTGAACAGGTCGGACTGCAGGAAGATCTGGCCGTCAGTAATGGAGATGACGTTGGTCGGGATGAAGGCGGAAACGTCGTTTGCCTTGGTCTCAATGATCGGGAAGCCGGTCATCGAACCTGCGCCCAGGTCGTCGGAGAGCTTAGCGCAACGCTCCAGCAGGCGGGAGTGCAGGTAGAAGACGTCACCGGGGTATGCTTCACGTCCCGGCGGGCGGCGCAGCAGCAGGGACACAGCGCGGTATGCTTCTGCCTGCTTCGACAGGTCGTCGAAGATGATGAGGACGTGCTTGCCACCGTACATCCAGTGCTGGCCGATAGCCGAACCGGTGTAGGGTGCCAGGTACTTGAAGCCTGCTGCGTCGGATGCAGGAGATGCCACGATGGTGGTGTACTCCAGCGCGCCGCGAGTCTCAAGGGTGTGGCGGACAGCTGCGATGGTGGATGCCTTCTGGCCAACAGCCACGTAGATGCATCGAACCTGCTTCTCGGGGTCACCGGAAGCCCAGTTGTCCTTCTGGTTCAGAATGGTGTCGATCGCGATAGCGGTCTTACCGGTCTGGCGGTCACCAATAATCAGCTGACGCTGACCGCGACCGATCGGAATCATCGAGTCGATTGCCTTCAGACCGGTCTGCAGCGGCTCGTGAACCGACTTACGCTGGGTCACGCCGGGAGCCTGCAGCTCCAGTGCACGGCGACCTTCGGCCTCGATGGGGCCCAGGTCATCGATCGGGTTACCGAGGGGGTCAACAACGCGACCGAGGTACGCGTCGCCAACGGGCACCGAGAGGACCTCACCGGTGCGGTGTACGACCTGGCCCTCTTCAATACCGGTGAAGTCACCCAGGACAATCACACCAATATTGCGGGTATCCAGGTTCTGTGCGAGGCCGAGGGTGCCGTCTTCGAAACGAAGCAGCTCATTCGCCATAACCGAGGGAAGACCCTCAACACGAGCGATACCGTCGGAGGCCGATACAACTCGACCCACCTCAACACGTTCTGCATTGCCGGGTTCGTAAGACGCTGCAAACTCGTTCAGCGCATTACGGACATCTTCGGCATTGATGGTCAGTTCGGCCATCTTGTGTCCCTGCTCTCTCATTGTGGTTGCGTTCCGTCAACGGAACCAACCGAAACTTGCAATTCGGGTTGAACGGGCGGGCAATGCCGCCACTTCTGCGAAGGAGGCATCAGCCACGCACCCGCTACCCGAGGTATCTTCTAAATCACCGTTGCGACGAACGGTTCAGCGTCGCTAGCTTGAGCCGCTAGCCGATGGAACGAGCCAGGTCGGACATGCGGGTCTCGACGGTACCGTCGATCACCTCGTCGCCCACCTGAACACGCAGACCGCCCAGAACGGCGGGGTCCACCGAAACGTCGAGCTTCAGCTCACGGCCGTACACGGCGTTGAGCGCGCGACCGAGACGTTCAAGCTGTGCCTGCGACAGCGCAATCGCGCTAGTTACGCGCGCAATGTAACGGTTCTGTCGCGTGACGATGATTTCTGCGAACTCATCGGCTACCCGTGCAGCGTGACGGCCGCGGGGGTTGGAGCCAACTCGTTCGAGCAGAAGCACACCTTCGGCGGTGGTGGCGGGGCCACCGAGCGCCACGGCGAGCTTCTTCTTTGCTTCTTTGCTTGCCTGATGGTCGGACAGCGCTTCCTGCGCCTGAGCGTTGGAATCAACGGTACGCACAAAGGTGAGTAGTTCGTTGAGCACCTCGTCCAGGGCATCCACGCCACCGCGAGACTGAGCCGATGCGGTCACGGCGAGCACTGCTGCACGCTCCAGGGCGTTCGCCAGATCAGTATCATCAGACCAGCGCTGAGCCACCGCATTGGTGAGAACAGCCATAGCCTGCGAAGAGATCTTACCGTCGAAGACGGTGTTAGCGATACCCTGACGTGCTGCTGCATCACGCGAAGAATCGGTGACAGCACGGCGCAGGGTGCCGTTGTGGTCGAGAACATCAACCACAGCGAAAAGCTCGCTCGCCAGGTTCAGGGGCTGCAGGGAAGCGTGAGCTTCCAGCACCTCTTCCACCTTGCTCAGTGATTCAGTAGATACTCCTGCCATTACCGAGCCGCACCTGCGTTCTGCTTCTCGGTTTCAAGGTCAGCAAGAAAACGATCTACCACACGGGCCGATCGCTCATCATCGTTGAGGGCTTCGCCCACAATCTTGCCGGCAAGGGTGGTAGCAAGAGTGCCAACCTCGGAACGGAGGGACACTGCTGCTGCCGCACGCTCTGCCTCGATAGCCTTTGCCGCATTATCGCTAATGCGCTGAGCCTCAGCGGTTGCACGCTCGCGAGCATCGGCAATGATTGCCTCGCCCTCTGCGCGTGCCTCTTCACGAATCTTCTGAGCCTCCAGTCGAGCGCTTTCGAGCTGCTGGGTGTACTCATCGCGAGCCGCTGCAGCCTCTGCCTGTGCCTTCTCGGCCTTGGCAAGGCCACCTTCGATTGCTTCCTTACGGTCCTGGTAGATCTTCTCGAACGCCGGGACAACGTACTTAGCAACGATGTAGTAGAGGATCAGGAATCCGATGAGGGTAATGACAATTTCCCCGACGTCGGGAATCAGGGGGTTCGAAGTTGCCTCCGCTCCCCCGTCGCTTGCCAGATAAATCATGGAGGGAATCCTGTTCTATGGGATGGGTCGTTTAGGATGTGGCAGAGCCGGTTACTTGATGAAGACGAGAACCAGGCCCAGAATTGCCAGTGCCTCGACCAGTGCGAAGCCCAGGAACAGCATGGGCTGCAGGGTCTTCTGGGACTCGGGCTGACGAGCAACGCTGGTCATGTATGCCGCGAAGATCAGACCCACGCCGATGCCGCCGCCAATAGCTGCCAGACCGTAGCCAACCGCAGTGATGGAACCAACCATTATTTTTCCTTTCAACAGTGTTCGACCGGGAACATACCCGGACCGAACAGAGTTTGATTTGAGTTAATAGCCCGCACAGTGAACGTGTGGGTTGCTTTATTCACGCCCAATGACGAACGCGAAAACCTAAAAAACTAGAGAGTTTAGTGTCCCTCGGAAACCGAGCCCTGCAGGTACACAGCCAGCAGCAGAGCGAACACATAAGCCTGGATGCACTGAATCATGAATTCCAGGAAGTACAGGAACAGGCCCAGAGCACCGGGAGCAATAGCAGCCAGGTAGCCGATACCACCCAGAGTCTCAACCATGTAGGTCACCATGCTGGATGCAACCATCAGCGCCAGGTGACCACCGAACATGGTCGCGAAGAGACGTAGCGCGTGAGTTGCGGGACGAATCAGCAGGTTCGAGAAGAACTCGATCGGGATCAGGATGGGGTAGATCCACACCGGCAGACCCGAGGGCATGGTGATGTCCTTGAAGAAGCCGCCCAGGCCCTTGCGCTTGATACCAACGCCAACCCAGGTCAGGTACGCTACGCCAGCCAGTGCGTAGGCGCTACCGGGGTGGGAGAAGGAGGGCAGCTGAACAAACGGAATCGAACCGTAGAGGTTGTTCACCAGAACGAAGAAGAAGGAGGCGAACAGAATCGGCACGAAAGGCTTGTAGTGCTGTACGCCCAGGGTTTCCTTACCGAGGGAGTTACGAGCAAACATGTAGCCAGACTCAGCGATGAACTGAGTCTTGCCGGGAACCATGGCGCGCTTACGTGCTGCGGTGAGGAAGAAGACCGCGATAATCACCACGGACAGCAGAATCAGTACGTTCTGCTTACCGAAAGCGAAATCACCAATGGTGAAGAAGGGGGGCAGATGCATGTCTTCGGGGGTCGGCGGCACATAGGCTTCCGCGAGGATCAACCCGTTCTCGATCAAAGCAAGTCCTTTCTTGCTACTAGTGGCTATCAAGAGCCCATGTCTGCCTCTAAGCGACTGACATGCTAACTACATGGATGAATGTGTGACCTAGCGGTCCGCGTTCAATGACCTAGCGGTCTTTATTCTGCCTGGTCATGTAGGTAAAGACGAGGGTCAAACCTCCGACAGCGCCAATCAAGACACCAACCCACACCAGCCAGGTGGTGGAGAAGACCAGGTCACCGAGGTAACCGATGCCGCCCCACACTGCTATACCGATGATCAGATAGAGAATCGACATGACTGCACCGGAGAGCCCTCCGTCAGACACCAATTCTCCGGTAGTGCGGAGCTTTTTATCTCCGTCCCACCACTTCTTCTCTTCGGCCAAACGTATTTCCTTTCAAACACCAATCGCGTTACCGACCATGGTCTTCCAGATCGGTGTCGAAGTATAGAATTCTCAGTCGTGCGATGCTGACTGTTTCAATAACAATCCACAGAATCACGCCGGTACATGCGCCTGCGAGAGTCCAACCGTGCCTCAGATTCTCGGGGAACGGCACAAACATCAATACCAGACCGAGCAGAGCAATCTTCACGAGGTAGCTCACCACCAGCGATTTGGGTACACCCCAGTCGAAAATGGGAGCAACCAACATAACCAATACGCCCAGAGTGAAGCATATATAGATTATCAGAAAGCCCAATGTTATTCCTAGCGCGCCCACGGGGCCCGCAAACAGGTACGCACTCATCATACCGCCCAACCAAGCCAGCAGAGAGTAAGCCGATACCCTGTAGAACAAAAATTTCCAGGAAAGCTCTTGACTCTCGAAAGAAGAGGCCTTCAAACCTGCTTGAGCACGCTCTCGGCGGTGTTTCTGCTGCTTCTTGCGCTCCGCCGGCGGATACCACAGAACGTCCACCACGCGCCTCCAGAGAGGCTCTGCAGGAGCCTGAGATTTAGGCTGCTCAGAAGCCATTAGTGTTTCTCCCCACGATTCTGATTAGACTGCGTCGAAGAAGAGGAAGCAGAAGAAGGCTGACCCGCACGATCCTTCACCGAATCCGGCATGATCGGCTCCGGATGCAGCGAGGTCGGCTCCACATTCTCAGGAGTCGCAGGAACACCAGTTGCCGAGGTCAAAGAGCCGGTAGCAGGCTCTGCAGTTGCCGACTTCGCCTTCGGCGCCGAACCCTTCGAATCCGCCGCAAAGCGCTTCGACAGGTCAATCGCAGAAGTAGGTGCCTCACCGCCAAAGAGCTGCGGCATACGCAGGTACACCACCAGCACGGCAAGAGCCACAAGAACCACACCAACAGCCGCCAGCACGGCGCCCGAAGCAAACAAATCAGAGGCAAACGCCAGCAGCACCCACACCAGAATGGTCGTACCGGTCACCACGGCGGTCGAACCAAGGTGGCTGAAACCAACATCCGTCAGACGCTGATAAGTGTGAGTACGGTGCGGCTTGTACCACTGCTCCCCCGCCATAAAACGACGGAACAGAGTCGTACCCGCGTCCGCCAGATACGTCATCAGCGGAGCAAAAGCCAACAGGAACGGAACATCCGCAAACCACGCGCCCACAGCCAACGTGCCCAGCGCCGCGCCCAAAACATAAGAACCCGCATCGCCCAAAAACACGTTCTTACCAGGGCGCACATTCCACGGCAGGAACGCCGCAAAAGCACCGGCAACAGCCACACCAGCCAAAGCCAGCCACGGAAGGTTCACCATCCAACCGGTCAGCGCATACGCCAAACCAGCCACCAGACCGTGAGCACCAGAAATACCGTTAATGCCGTCCATAAAATTCGCCACGTTAATGTAGCCGGCAACAAAAATCGCGCCAAGAATCAGCAGCAGAATGTTCGTGCCCTGCACCGTCGCAAAGCTCACGCTCACCAGTACGCCAATCACCAGCTGCAGGCCCGCACGACGCACAATGCTCACGCCGCGAATATCCTCAAGCCAGCCCAGGGCAAGAGCACACAGAATCGCCGCGGCAATCGTCACCGCCAGCTGCAAAGACTCAGCAGAACGGTACGTCCAGCCGAACAGGGTAGCCGCCACAAACGCCACAAAGGTCGCAGCCGCAGTCGCCAAACCCATACCGCGGTAGGTCGGAGCAGTATGCGAAGAACGCTCATTAGGAACATCCACCATGTTGTAGCGGTGCAAAATCGGGCGCACCGCAAACGGCAAAAGGGCACCCAAAACAAAAGCAAGAGCAAAAATGCTCAACAGCTCAGAAAAGGAGGTCATACCAGCTCCAAGGCATTGGCGCCGCTCCCCTGGACGCAAGCTCCAGAATTGCAGCTAAGGGACGATGTGTGCGTAGTGTGTGTGTGTTTACTTCGTATTCTATAGAACTCTTCAGTAGCCCGGGACTAAACATTACAGATTCTCTCCATACGTTCTGCATATTCTGCGTCCTGAAATGTTCTACACCCGAGAAAGAGAAAACACCGGATACCGCACCCGCCACGCAAGTGCAGCATCCGATGTCATTCCCTAAAGATTAGAACGTCTGCGCATCCGCCAAAGTACGCGGATCAGGGGCACGCTCCAGGCCATGACGCTCATAGCCACTGTGCTCCCGATAGTTCTGAATCCACAGCTCATAATCGAGCTCATCAGGGTCAAGCGCCGGAGCACTCGACCGGGAAATATACCGGTTCTCCTCACTAGGTACCAGCTTCTCGGTACCGCCGAAGAGAGCCTCATCCAGCTTCTCACCCTTGCGAAGACCAATCTCCTTGATCTCCACGTCATACCGCTCATACGCCTGGCGCATCGCCTTCGCAACGTCCAGGATCTTGACCGGCTGGCCCATATCCAGCACCATGACCTCACCCGGGCGACCAATCGCACCGGCAAGCATCACCAGCAGGCAGGCATCGGTAATCAGCATGAAGTAACGGGTCGCGCGCTTATCCGTCAGAGTAATCGGACCGCCCGAAAGAATCTGCTTCGTAAAGAGAGGCTTAATCGAACCGCGCGAACCAAAGACGTTACCGAAACGAACCGACACGTAGGTGTTACCGGTCTTCTCGCCAAAGTACGCGGTCAGACGCTCCGCCACGCGCTTGGACTGGCCCAGCGCAGTCTTCGGATCCGCCGCCTTATCGGTCGAAACGTTCACGAAGGTCTTCACGCCCACCGCCTCCGCGGCACGCAACACGTTCAGAGTGCCCAAGGAGTTCGTCTTCCACGCCTCCTGCGGGTACGCCTCCAGCGCCGACACATGCTTCAAAGCCGCAGCATGGAACACCACCTCGGGGCGACGGTCACGGAAAATCTCCAGCAGATTATCGCCCTCACGAATATCAGCCAGAATAATGCGGTCATCATCCAGGCTCGACTCGTGAGTAATCGAAACCTTCGTCTCCATCAGCAGAGTCTCATCATGATCAAGCATCATGAGGGTCTCCGGCTCAAACTCGCTAATCTGACGGCACAGCTCCGAACCAATCGAACCGCCCGCACCGGTGACCAGCACGCGCTTACCGTGCAGGTACGAACGCAGAATATCGCGGTCAATATCGTAGTTAATCTCGCCACGAATCACGCGCATCAGGTCGTTATCGCTCGCGGTAATCAGACGCTCACCCATCAGTCGAGCATTCGCGCTACTAATACGCTGAACCTCAACCTTAAGCTTACGCATGCGGTTGCAGAAGGACTCGAAGTAATCCTCCGACATATCCGAAATCGTCACCAGAATCTTACGGGTACCCGACTCACGAATCACCTGCTCCAGCTCACGGTAAGTAGTAATCACCGAAATGCCGTGGAACTTCGTACCAGCCTTCAGCTGGTCATCATCGAAGACCGCAACCGGGCGAAGCTTCGCCTCCTCATCGTGCAGCATCGAATCCATGACCATGCCGCCAATAAAGCCGGCACCGTACACAATCACTGGCTCGCCCGTCAGCTCACGCACAGCACCGCGCTCAGTGTACACACGCTTCGCCATGCGAGCGCCCGCCATCATAATCAAGCTAAATGCCGCCGCAATCGCAGGCACACTATGCGGAATATGCGGCAGACCCAACAGCTCATCCACAAAGGAGAAAGCAGTCAACGCCGCACCCGCACTCAAAGCAGCCGCGCCGGCACGCCAGGACTCGTCAAACGAACCGTACGAATACACGCCGTTATAAATCTTCACGCCCGCCAAACCAACGACCAGGTGCAACACCACAGCCAAAGTAGCGGTCATCGTCAACGACGCCGGGTGAATAATATCGAACACCGAGCCGTTGCTGAGCAGCACACTATAGCGGAGCATGTACGCGAACAAAACCGACAGAACCCAGGCACTCGAATCAATCAGCGCCTGCGCAATCAGCCACCATGGCTTACGCTCATACAGGCGGTTCACCAGCATCGTGCCAGAGTCACCCTCCGTCACCATCGTGCCGCGCTGAGCAGCCTTCTGCATCACCACATGAGCGTGAGGTTTCAACTGAGCCACTACATGCCTCCTTCAGATGCGGTGCCAGAAGAACGAGAAGAAGAACGAGCCGTCAACGACGACAACGCACGAAACGCCGAACGGCGCGCCTGCTCAGGAACAAAACGGTACACACTCCGCACCGCCATATTCTGAGCCCACTGAAGCTTAGAAATACCGTGACCGGTGTACAGTCGACGCTGAATCGCCACATCCTGCAACCAGGCGTCCACTCCCCCGCGCTTCGTGTACGCGCCCGCACCCACGCGGTAACGCACTAGCGCCTCGGGGATATTGCCGAGACGGTAGCCGGCATCGCGCAGACGCATCCACAGCCACCAATCCTCAGCGCCGGGCACGAACTCGTAACCGCCCAGCTGTTGCACGGCGCTCTTCACGAACGCCACGGACGGGTGATAAATCGGGTTGCGCGAATCCATCGCGCGCAGCAGACGCGCAGAATCAACAATCGCCTCGCGGGTCGACTCCACCGCAGTATTGCCCTCATTCACCTCAAGCATGGCAGAGCCCAGCACCGTGTAGCCGCCCTGCACCAGGGCAGGAATCAGACGCGCAAAACGAGTCGGCTCAGACAGGTCATCAGAATCAGCACGAGCAACCAGCTCATACAAACACGCCTGCAGACCGGCGTTCAGCGCCTCCGCCAAACCAACATTCTGAGCCAGATCCACCACCTGAATCGGCGGGCAATCCAGATTCTCGGCGCGCTGAACCCAGCGGTCCACCACGGCATCCAGCTCGGGGGTCAGCGGACCATCCTTCACCAAAACCAGCTCGGAAGGACGCACCGTCTGGTTCAGCAGATTCGACTCCAACGCCTGATCCAGATAGGAGGGGTTCTCCTTCGCGTACACGCTCATCAGCACCGAAAAATCGGGTACGGAGCTCACGCAACCGCGCGCCTTCTCAGAATCAGCGTGACTTTCAACGGATGCAGGCACGCCGTAGCGGCCGGGGAAAGTCAGCGGGTAAATGCCCTCAAGCACCTGAGCATTCGGGCGAGGCGCACGCAAACCATCACGCACACCATTGAGGAAATACCCCAGGTAGGTTCGGCGGTCATCAGTACGCAGAACAGTAGAAATCCACAGGCGCGCCGACGAGCCACCGTAGAGCAGCTTCTCCAGCGGGTTCAGGGTACGCGAACGGGTAAAGACCCACAGCTTATTGCGCACATCGTTATAGAAACGCGGCCCCGGGTCAGCGTTCGTTGTACCAAAAGTCTTCGTGTGGTGCTTAGCCACCGAAGAAGGCACCGCAATGCCGTCACGGTGATGAATCAAACGAGTCGAAAACTCGAAGTCATCATTCCAAATAAAGAACTCAGCAATCGGCAAACCACCATTACGGCGAATAGCCTGCGCATCCATCAGAATCGACACGAACGAGGCGCTACGAATCGGGCGGGCACCCACAGCCTGCGCACGAGCATGACGCTGCTGACCCGCCGCAAACATCGTGCGCGGAGTGTTCATCGGGTGGTCCTCGCCGTTCGTCCACACCACACGAGATGCCACCACCGCGGGGCGCTGCGAAGGCACCGGCGAATAGTTCAGCCAGGCGGCAACCGCCTCCGACAGGGTATTCTCGGTTGGCTCGGTGTCATCATCCATAACCCACACCAGGTCCGGGTTGTGGCGTTCCAGGGCACGGTCAATGCCCACCGCAAAGCCGCCAGCACCACCCATGTTCTTCTCCAGGCGGATGCAATCCACCGGCAGCTCATAGTCCAGGGTGCGCAGATACTCGGCGGTGCCATCCGTGGAGGCGTTATCAACAATCACCACCGCCGTAGGCACGCGCTCACCCGAAGCGATACCAGCCAGGGTCTTCGGTAGCAGGTCCTCGCGGTTATAGGTCACCACCACGGCAACCGTGCGGGGGTACTCGTTCAAAGAATCGCAAGATGAAGACTGATCGGAAGAAGGCTGGGCAAAAGCGGTCACGTCGCTGTACTTTTCTGCCATAAGTTCTCCCTCCACGGCGCGATGCGCCTGAATCAGCCGATACGCGATATACCCATACCGAACTGGGCGCTTGTGGTGTTTCTCGCGCCCGCGGTATTCAACCGTGTGGATATATCACTCAAAGAAAATATTCTACCTGCGGTCTCCACTAGAGAGTGAACCATCACCCCAAAAGGCGCACTTTATGACAAATAAACAACCGAATTCAGTTGATTTATCCGCATAGCGGACGTACCGGCACACCCAGTTTTGGGTATCCATCAAGCTACCAGCTTCACAGCCTGTGTTTGCGCTGTGCACCCCGTGCGAAAAAACGACCAGAGACCGAATAAAACCCCACAAATTCCCCATAAACTGTTCAAATATGGGAAAGTTGAAATGACCCCATTTTTCCCCGCAACGTACGCGGGCTCGTGAGAGGTAAAAGAGATGTCCGAATCCAAGTGGAAAGTCATTGGCGCCAGCGGCTTCGTTGGTTCCTCCATCGTCGCGCGTCTGAACGCAGAAGGTATCAGCGTCGACCCCATTGAGGCACCTCGACTCGCAACCCGAGCCCTCGACGTAGACAGCATCATCGACGAAGCAGACCAGCTTGAAGGCATCATCGACTCCCTCGCAGAAGCCTTCGCCGGCGCGCAGGTCGTCGTCAACGCAGCGGGCCTCGCAGCACCCAACATGCAGGATTTGCCCCCGCTCGTCGGCGCAAACGCCCTGCTTCCCGCCGTAATCGCCATCGCCGCGCAGCGCACCGGCGTGCGCCGCGTCATCCACCTCTCCTCCGCAGCGGTACAGGGCCCGCGCCTCGTGCTGGATGATTCCGAAGAGACTAACCCGTTCAGCGCCTACTCCTTCTCCAAGGCACTCGGCGAAGAAGCACTGCTCGACCTGCAGGACTACTTCCTCGAAGAGCACCCCGACAGCGCACCCGAACTGTGCATCCTGCGCGCAACCAGCGTGCAGGGCCGCGGACGCCGCACCACCGAACTCTTCGCCAAGATGGCATCCTCCCCCTTCGCCTCCGTTGCGGGCGCAGGCACCGGCAAGTCGCCCGTCTCGAGTGTGCACGCCCTCGCAGAATTCGTGGTCATGCTCGGCACCTTCCCCTGCGAACTACCCGCCATCGTGCTGCAGCCCTGGGAAGGCGCAACCGTCGCCTCCGCATCCGTGGATGCTGGTCGCCGCCACCCGCACCGCCTGCCCGAGTGGCTCTGCCGCGCGGCCGTCAAGGCGGGCTACACCGTCTCCGAACTAATGAACGACAAGTTCGCAGGATCCGTACGTAAGGTCGAGGTCATGTGGTTCGGCCAGGGCATCGACGACTCCTGGGCACGTGACAACAACCTTCTGCCCACCCCGCGCGTGCGTGAAGTACTGCGCAACGCCCACACCGCGCTGGGTAAGAAGAAGGACCGCCGCTTCGAGAAGAACTAGGTAGCGCGCGTGCTCTCCTAAAGGTGCACGACCTGAGGCAGGCAGCCTGATGTATGCAGCCTAGGGGCGCATAACCTAGAGGACTCATAACGAAAGGGAACCCCCGATATATCTGAACGATATATCGGGGGTTCCCTATACGTTTTTATGCTCCGAGATTTATACCCGAGCGCTATAACCCGCAGAGGTTTAGAGGTGGTCCTCCGGGGCATCCTTCTGCTCGGTCTTTGCCTCAGCTTCAGTCTTGGTAGCCTCAGTCTTAGCGTCTTCAGCCTTAGCTTCTGCCGGCTTAGCCTCGCTCTGAGCGGGTGCACTCTGAGCGGCAGTCTCAATCTTCGACTCGCCAAAGACCAGCGCGCGAGCAGTATCAGCAGGAACCGGGTGGGTCTGCGGCTCATCCGCACGAACCGGCTTCGGAGTGTTGTCACGGTAGCCGCGCGAACGCTCCTGATCCACGCCAGTGCTGAAAGCAGAAGACAGAGCCGAAGTAGCGCCCAGCAGAGACGCAGCGACAGAACCGGCAACCGGTGCCGAAGCGCGACGAGCAGGCTCACCGCTCACAGTGTGGGTGCTGTCCCACTGCTCGTACGCCTCATCCAGGTCAGCCTGCTCATCCAGAGCACGCTCAGAAGGAGTCGACTCAGACGGCGCAGAAGAAGCAGTCTCAGCTTCCTCAACCTTACGAGCTGCCTGCTCGTCAGCCTCCGCACGAGTCAGAATGGTCGGAACGACCTCACGCAGCTCCTCCACTGAAATTGCGCCCTCACGAACCACCACGTAGGGGAAGGAAGTGCAATCCAGAATCGTCGACGGTGCCGGGTCACGCTCAGTCACCACGACCACGCCGTCCTCATTCGGCTCAGATTCAAGCGGCTTAGGACGAGCGCCACCGTCAATCACCACGGCAACGTCCTCACCCAGGGAATCCATGGCGGTCTGTGCGTCCAGTGCGGCTTCTTGACCGGTCTTGTTCGCGCTCGAAACCGCCAGCGGACCGTGCTCAGTCAGCAGCTTCAGGGCGAACTCATCATCGGGAACACGGACGGCAACAGTACCGCGGGTCTCACCCAAATCCCAGCTCAGTGACGGGTACGCGTGAAGAATGAGAGTCAGCGCGCCGGGCCAGAAGCGACCACCCAGATCGTAAATATCGTCCGGAACGTCGTCGACCACGCCAGCGAGCGCAGCAAGATCAAAGATCAGCACGGGCGGCGGCATGGTGCGGTCGCGGCCCTTATCTGCCAGCAGCTTGGCAACGCCCTGATGCGAGAAAGCATCGGCGGCAATACCGTAGACGGTATCGGTGGGCATCACAATCGTGTCGTGCGCCTTCAGCGCCTCGCGGGCAGCTTCGATGGCCTCGCGGGTCTCAGTTTCAGTCGTTACGGGGTACAGCTTTGCAGTCACGGGTCTTATTCTCTCATGTTTTTCTGGATGCGGCGAGACACCGGCACCCACAACGCGCCATGTGGAAGCACTCTTCCGGGGGTCCACCATATTTCACCGGCTCCGAACGGGCTGAGGAGGCGGACGCGTTGCCTTCATGCAGCCCGGCACGGGCTAGGTGGTGCATCTACTAGTCTAAAGGCTCTAGTGGGCGCGGTTTATAACCGACGCTATGACGCGGACGATTATTCAGGTCACGCACCGGGTAGCAGCCCTCGAAGCCAACACGCGCCAACAGCTCGGCGACGGCTTCTTCCTGGGTGTCGTCGTGCTCCATAATGAACAGGCCGCCGGGGGTAAGAAGCTCGAAAGCGCGGGCGGCAATTGCAGAGGGCATCTGCATGCCGTCCTCTCCCCCGCCGTACAGTGCCATGTCCGGGTCGTGCACGGCGGCTTCCGGGTCGGAGGGTACGTTCGCCGGCGGAATGTACGGAGGGTTCGAGAGCACCGCGTCGAAGGTTCCGGCAAGTTCGGGCAGGGCTGTGAGGGCGTCCCCCTGAACCAGGTGCACGCCGAGCGGCTCCAGGTTCTTGCGGGTGTAGGGGATGGCGTCTTCGGAGAGCTCTACCGCGAATACTTGGGCGTTCGGCAGTTCGCTCTTGATTGCCGCGGCTATAGCCCCGGAGCCGGTGCACAGGTCGACGATGCGTAACGCATCGGTTGCCGATTTGGTGCGTGCGGCCAGCACTTTGAGGGCTTCTTCGACGAGTAGCTCGGTCTCTGGGCGGGGTACGAACACGCCCGGTCCGACTGTCAGTTCTAGGCGGTAGAAGGGAGCGGAGCCGGTGATGTGTTGCAGCGGTTCGCGGCAGACGCGGCGGGCGACTAGCGCCTCGTACTCTGCGACCTGGTCGGGGGTGAGCCGTTCCCCCATCAGCGCGGCGTGCTGGAGGCGCGAGCGTGAGCCGTCGTAGAGCAGGTGCGAGGCGAGTAGCTCAGCATCGACGCGGGGGCTGGGCACCTGCGCCAGTGCCGCGGTGGCGCGCGTGAGTACCTGAGCGAGTTCTTCCCCGCGCGGGTCGTGCACATTCACCTTCATGAGCTCTCCTTATGCTCTCTTCTACCTTTAGAAATTATCCCCTTTTAGGAATTGCCCTTGGACATGTCTAAATAGCGGCTACGCTAGCTCGTATTGTTTGCTTTCACAACCGATAATTTCCTCGCTAAGTAGCACCTCACAGAGTACCATTCCTCCAATTCCCTAATTCGTCGATGCGGGTAGCTAGTTTCTCAGACCGGACTATCCGTCATCCAAAAGAAGACAATAGAACCCAGCAAACTTTACATCTGCCGAGGATGGAGGGGCAGCCGTAACAGCCTGTCACGACCACCCCTCCCCTACACGCTATGCGCTACGGGGATATCCCGTAGACGCTCCGCCCTAGTACCAGAGGTCCTCACCCCGATAGTTTGGGTCGCCTCCGCCGCAGTAAGTGCACTCACTATCGCAATAAGCTGCACCGCATGTTTCACCGGGAATTCCGATAGACAGGTACTCGTAAGTTCCCTTTAGATAGGATGCTTCATGCCAAAGAAGAACCTCGAACGGCGTGGTCTCTTTCGTTTCCCGGTGCAGAAGCCCCGCGAGTGACTCCAACCGGTCAACAACCGCACGGGTAGCGGTGCGCATCAGCCAGCTCCGATCGTCTCGTTCCTCGTACCAGGACGGGTAAACCTTGAACGGATCGGACGGGCTAATCCTGTCCGGAGGGGAAACGTCGGTGGATTTGCTGAAGAAGTACCCCGAATCCACCAGCGCCAACACCATGTGAGGTGCCGTAGCATTCAGCAATTCGGAAGGATACGGCTCATCAGCCAGCGGCGGAAAATACCAGCGGAACCAGTAGCTCCTAGCGCTATGCACCCCTTCAAAGAACTCCGGATGGCTCTCCTGAAGCTCCGCATATTCCTTTGAATACTTGAGAGCGTTCAGAGAGTCCGCCACCTCCGGAGTAATCGGTAAGATGTAAGCCACCGCCCCGCCAAAGTTCCACGTCTGCTGATGCCTAGCATCCGGCCAGTGGTTGGAAATCAGCTTCTTCTGCAGATACCTGCCGAGATAAACATAGTTGTGGTCCTTCACCACAACCACGTTCTCGTAGACCACCTTCACAATACGCGGGCCGTCAGAGGTCAGCACATGGTCACCGATACGGCATACGATTTCTCGGCCTTTGCCGTCTCTCGTCATCATGGTGACGGAGGTATGGTCGAGAGTTGCCCCCAGGTAAAAAGCGTGCCGGCAGATGACGGGGTACCTAATCTTCTCGCCCTCCCAGTCATAGCAGGTCAAGACAATATCAAATGGATCGTCTTCCCTCACCTCGCCGGTAAAGACGTACCGATCATCCCAATACTCATAGGGTTGACCAACACGAGAGCGGTTCAGCAACCGTGCCGAGAACTTCGAGCCCTCCACTCCCGCAACTTCAAGAACAAGCAGCTCGCGTCCGTCTTTACCATCGTCCAAATCACTAATTTCGACAAGAATTCCATCACCCGGTTGAAGGTCAACAATAACGCCCATATTCTCTGCCTTTCGCTCAATAGCTAACCAAAAATCATCAGTATCGAAATCTCAAAAATTACCGGCGCCGGACTACGCTGCCCGGCACCCCTAAAGCGGCTTCCATCTTTTCTCTATTCGTTTTTCAAAGAACACCGCTACCGGGGCTCTCACCCGCGATAAACCCCACGGCAACGCTAGCTACACCTCTAGTCTAGGGTGAAGCTTTCAAACACGCGCGGCGTTTGGTCATTCACCGCTCGACGCCCGGTGATAGGCGCAAAAAAGGCGCGCGAGTTCAGCAATCAAGCTAAACTCACGCGCCTATACCGGTCTGCTATCGCAAACCCAAAGCCACTAACAAGTGAAAGTTATACAGAACTACTTCTGTTCCTGGCCCACCTGAGCGAGGCGGTGCGCCTCATCCATCTCAATAGCGGACTGAACCACAGGCTCCAGGTCACCATTCAGTACAGCATCCAGGTTGTACGCCTTGTAGCCGGTACGGTGATCCGCAATGCGGTTCTCTGGGAAATTGTAGGTACGGATACGCTCCGAACGGTCCATAGTACGCACCTGCGAAGCACGGTGCGCCGCGTTCTCAGCGTCAATCTGCTCCTGCTGGTGAGCCAACAGTCGCGCACGCAGCACGCGCATTGCAGCTTCACGGTTCTGCAGCTGAGACTTCTCATTCTGCATCGCCACGACAATACCGGTGGGCAGGTGGGTAATACGCACCGCCGAGTCGGTGGTGTTCACCGACTGACCACCGGGGCCCGAAGAACGGTACACGTCAATCTTCAGGTCGTTCTGGTTAATCTCGATTTCCTCGGGCTCATCCACCTCAGGGAACACCAGAACACCAGCAGCGGAGGTGTGGATACGGCCCTGAGACTCGGTCGCCGGAACGCGCTGCACGCGGTGCACGCCGCCCTCGTACTTCAGGTGCGCCCACACGCCCTCAGCAGGCTCATTCGAGGAACCCTTAATAGCGATCTGTGCGTCCTTGTAACCGCCAACATCGGTGCTGGTCGAAGAAATAATCTCAGTCTTCCAGCCCTTGTTCTCGGCATAACGCATGTACATGCGCAGCAGGTCACCAGCGAACAGAGCCGCCTCGTCGCCACCAGCACCAGCCTTCACCTCAAGAATGACGTTACGGCCATCATCCGGGTCACGCGGAATCAGCAGGCGGCGCAGCTTCTCCTGAGCAACCTCCAGCTCCTCCTCCAGGCCGGGAATCTCCGCCGCGAAGTCCGGATCCTCATCAGCCATCTCGCGAGCAGCCTCAAGGTCATCCTTCAGCGAAGTGTACTTGTTGTACGCAGTCACAATACCGGTCAGCTCCGCGTAACGGCGGCCCACACGGCGTGCCTTACCCTGGTTCGCCTGCACGGCGGGGTCCGCCAGCTGATTCTGCAGGTCAGCGTGCTCATCCAGCAGAACCTGAATAGATTCAAACATTCTGTTCTCTCTTCCATCTCCCGCACTTTACGCCGCACGGGCAGGCACTAGACATCTCACACCCCTCACAACGGGGATGCACAAAACGAACGGCTCACGCGCCCCACCCACATGAGGAGGTGGGGCGCGTGAGATACGAGCCTTAGTCGACCAGACGCAGACCGTTCTTCTGAACCGTCAGAAGGAACTCCACGTTGCTTTCAGTCTTACGCAGCTGGTTGGTCAGAACACCCAGAGCCTGCTCGGGCTCCATACCCGCCAGGGCACGGCGCAGACCCCACATAATCTTGACCTCATCCGGGGAGAGCAGGTTCTCCTCGCGGCGAGTACCAGAAGCGTTAATATCAACCGCCGGGAAGATACGCTTATCCGCCAGCTGACGGGACAGGCGCAGCTCCATGTTACCGGTGCCCTTGAACTCTTCGAAGATCACTTCGTCCATCTTCGAGCCGGTCTCAACCAGGGCGGTAGCCAGGATAGTCAGCGAGCCGCCCTCTTCAATATTGCGGGCAGCACCGAAGAACTTCTTCGGCGGGTACAGCGCGGCAGAATCTACACCACCGGACAGGATACGACCGGATGCGGGAGCCGCCAGGTTGTATGCGCGGCCCAGGCGGGTCATGGAGTCCAGCAGCACGACCACATCGTAGCCGAGCTCCACCATACGCTTTGCGCGCTCAATAGCCAGCTCAGCCACAGTGGTGTGATCCTCAGCCGGGCGGTCGAAGGTCGAGGCAATAACCTCGCCCTTAACGGTGCGCTGCATATCGGTCACTTCTTCAGGACGCTCATCCACCAGGACCATCATCAGGTACACGTCCGGGTTGTTCACGGTAATCGCGTTCGCAATGGACTGCAGCATGAGGGTCTTACCCGCCTTCGGCGGGGACACAATCAGACCACGCTGGCCCTTACCAATCGGGGACACCAGGTCCACCACGCGGGTGCCCAGCTTCTTCGGGGTGGTCTCCAGACGCAGACGCTCCTTGGGGTACAGCGGAGTCAGCTTCGAGAAGACGCGGCGGTTCGCTGCTTCCTCAACGCTCTGACCGTTAATCGCCTCAACCTGAACCAGCGCGTTGAAACGCTGACGGTTATTCGACTCGCCCTCGCGCGGCACGCGAATCGCGCCGAGCACGTGGTCACCCTTACGCAGGTTGTACTTCTTCACCTGAGCCAGGGAGACGTACACGTCATTAGTGCCGGGCAGGTAGCCGGTGGTACGCACGAAAGCGTAGTTATCGAGAATGTCCAGAACACCCGAAATCGGTGCCAGCACATCGTCTTCGCTCAGGCGAGGCTCGTTCTCCTCGCGGCGGCGAGCCTGCTTCTCAGCACGCTCAGCCTGACGGTCACGCTTGGAACGGCGCTCAGTACGCTCGGTGCGCTCGGTGCGCTCGGCACGCTCTGCACGCTCAGCAGCCTTACGCTCGGCACGTTCACTACGCTCAGTGCTGCGCTCTGCACGCTCAGCCTGACGGTCACGCTTAGTGCGGCGCTCGGTACGCTCACCATCCTGATCGCGGCGACGCTCACGAGTGCGGGTACGCTTCGAGCTCTTCTCACCGTCGGGGGTACCAAAAGTCATATCCAGGGCAGCGTTCAGGCTGTCCAGGCTCGCGGTGCCGTCAGCGGTAGCAGCCTTCAGCTCAGCAGAGTTACCGGGCAGATCAATCTGCTCCGAACGCTCGCCAATACGCTCAGCGGCCAGCTCAGCGCGCACATCCAGCGGAGGAAGCTCAGCGGGATTCTCGTCCTTACGGGTGCGGCGGGTACGCTTCTCCGCCTTCTCGTTCATCTCAGCCGATGCGTCCTCACCCTCAGCGGCACGGCGAGCGCGCGCACGCTTCTGAGCGGGAGTCTCGTAACGAGAGGAGCGGGTACGCTTCTCAGACTTTTCAGCCTTCTCAACGCCCTCAGCGGGGGCTTCAGCAGCCTCAGTGTTTTCGGTTTTCTCCGCCTTCGCCTCAGCATCCTTCTGGGCGCGAGTGCGGCGAGTACGGCGAGGCTTAGATTCTTCAGCCTTCTCAGCAGCGGGATCCTGGGCAGATTCAGCAGCTTCAGCGGGTGCTTCAGACGTAGGCTTTTCAGACTTGGGTGCAGCAGGAGCGGCTACGGCGCCACCACGCTGATGCTCCTCAAGAGCCTGAACCAACTCAGCTTTCTTCAACTTCAGGTAGCCGCGGATACCAAGCTGCTGGGCGAGGACACGCAGCTGCGCGACCTTCAAGTTTGCAAGTTCCGGTGCGGCAGCTTCCGTACCGTACTCATCGGTGACAACAATATTCTTTGCCAACTACAATTCCTTTGGTTATAAGCCCTGAAAATCTTCAGAATAAAGATCGGGCGGGCGCTATAGCGCGGTCAAAGGTTTAGACACTGCCGAAAGAAAACAGCAGTCTGCACCTTCGACTCCCTCGAACCGCGCTGGAGGCGGTTCGCGTCTCTTACCGTACCCGCTGATTCAGACACAGCGAGCACACACGGAAGATAAGGCGCTCTATCACAAATGTGGGTAAGCCCAAACCATCATCTATACAAACCATCTACGCGAGATGAAGAGGATGGATTGGTCACTTTGAAAGGGCACCCGCCGCGAAACCGAACCCTCAGAACAGTCTTCCTTATGCGTCAGAAATAAAGAAAGACATGAATCCCAAAGGCACTCCCCCGAACCTTGCCGGTTCCCGCTCAGACACAAAAAGCATCTGAGGCATCAGGGGAAACGGAAGTACGTTACGAAGGATAGTATCGACGGTCTACATTGAACGACGGGCGAACCTCAACGTAGGACGAACTAATAACGTCCTACTGAGTAACTATAACACCTTCAGTGTCAATTTCAAGGGGAAGAACCCGCCAGTTCAGGCGGCGATCCGCAATAACGCTACTAGGGTGGGTCGCCTCAAACTCGGCAATAGCGTCCTGAACCTGTCGCACCTGCTCATCGCCGTGGGCAAAGGTCAAAACGGTCGGGCCAGCACCAGAAATCACCGCCGCAAAACCCTGACCGCGCAGGTACGCAACCAGCGTAGCCGACGGTTCCATCGCGGTCACGCGGTACCCCTGATGCAGGTAATCCACGGTCGCATCCATCAGGTACTCGGGAGTATCAGAGAGGGTGCGCACCAGCAGCGCCGCACGAGCCGAGTTCGCCGCCGCCTCAACGTGGGGCATCTGCGCAGGAATCAGCGAACGGGCAAGCTTCGTCGACACCTCATAATCGGGCACAGCCACCACAGGGTGAACGTCAGGATGCACTGGAATAATCACGGTCTTCCAGTTGCCCATCTCACCCCAGGACACCGACAGGTTGCCGTAAATCGCCGGAGCCACGTTATCCGGGTGGCCCTCCATATCGGAGGCGACCTGCAGCATCTGCTCACGGCTCAGACGGTGCTCCTCCGGCAGCAGACCGCTCGCCGCAGCCACACCCGCCACAATAGCGGACGCCGAAGAACCCATACCGCGAGAATGCGGAATCTTATTATCAGCAATCAGCTTCACCGGCGGCAGCTCATCCAAACCAGCCGCCGCAAAACCGGCCTTCATCGCCTGCAAGACCAGGTGGCTCTCATCGCGAGGAACATCCGCGCTACCCTCACCGCTGAGCTCAAACTCCAGGCCGGACTCAATGCGCTCAACAACCAGCTCATCATAGAAGCCAAGGCCCAAACCCATGCTGTCATAGCCGGGACCCAGGTTAGCGCTCGTAGCGGGAACGCGAACCTTAACGGACGCGCCCACCGGAATATCAGAAATATGCAGGGAAGACATGAGAAGAACCTCGCGATCGGTGACGTAATGAGTGAATAGGTGAAAGATACAAAAAGGGGCTGTCATGCAGGTGCACCCCGCCCCGCAAACACGGGACGGAGTGCACATCGTAGTATGAACAGACTAGTTCAAATCAAGAATATCTGCCACAGCAACCACGTCGAAGGGAGCCTTAGTCGGCTCAACCTTCACACCGTTAACAGCCTCAAGAGCCCACTGGGGGTCCTTCAGACCGTGACCGGTCACGGTAATCACGATGGTCTTACCCTCGGGAGCTTCACCTGCGCGGTGCTTCTTCAGCAGACCCGCAACGCCAGCAGCCGAAGCCGGCTCCACGAAGACACCCTCGCGGGCAGACAGCCAGCGGTGCGCCTCCAGAATCTCCTCATCGGTGACAGCCTCAATCACGCCGCCAGACTCGTCACGAGCAGCTTCAGCTTTCTCCCACGATGCGGGGTTACCGATACGAATCGCGGTCGCAATGGTCTCCGGTGCCTCAATCGGGTGACCAGCAACGATCGGTGCAGCACCGGCGGCCTGGAAGCCCCACATGATCGGACGCTTGGTCGCAACCGGCTCCAGAACCTCACCGTCACGGTTGGTGTAAGGCTCCGAGTACTCCTTGTAGCCCTTCCAGTACGCGGTGATGTTACCCGCGTTGCCAACCGGCAGCAGGTGGTAATCGGGAGCGTCACCCAGGGTGTCAACAACCTCAAACGAACCGGTCTTCTGACCCTCAATACGGTAAGGGTTCACCGAGTTCACCAGGAACACCGGGTAGTTCTCGCTGAGCTTGCGAGCAATCTCCAGGCAGTTATCGAAGTTGCCGTCAATCTGAATGATGTCAGCACCGTGAGCGATAGCCTGAGACAGCTTACCCATAGAAATCTTGCCGTCCGGAACCAGCACCGCACAGCGCATACCAGCCTGCAGAGCGTACGCAGCAGCCGAAGCGGAAGTGTTACCGGTCGAAGCACACACAACAGCCTTCGCGCCGTCACGCTTAGCGGCGGTCATCGCGCTGGTCATACCGCGGTCCTTGAACGAACCGGTCGGGTTCATACCCTCAAACTTCAGGTAAACGGTGTTACCGGTCTCAGCAGACAGTGCCGGCGCGTGAATCAGCGGGGTACCGCCCTCGCCCAGGGTCACAGCCTTTACATCATCTGCGAAGGGCAGACGGTCACGGTACTCATTGATAACGCCCTGCCACACGTGTGCCATTGGCTTCTCCTTCAATCTTGGCGCCCCGCCCGCCGGACCTCCCATAGGTCCGGCGCGGTAGCGGGTACGCGGGTTAGTTAGTGAGCGATGCACCCGCAAGCGAACATCGCACGTTTAGTGAGCGGCGCGTGCCGCACATAGATAACGCTTTTGAGCCTTAGTGCTTCTCGGACTCCACGCGGATGACCGAGTTCACCTCACGCACAGTGTCCAGAGCATCAATCACAGCAATCGCACGGCGCAGATCAGAATCCTTCGCCGAGTGAGTCACCATACGAATCTGAGCCGCGCCCTCCTTCGGGGCGGACTGGCGCAGAGAATCAACAGAAATGCCGTGCTCAGTCAGGATGCGGGTAATGTTCGCCAGAACGCCCAGACGGTCCTCCACCAGAACACCCACCGAGTAGCGAGACACCACGTTATCCAGGCTGGTTGCGTGCAACTGAGCGTGAGAAGTCTCCGGAACACCGGGACCGCCCAACACCAGACGACGAGCCAGGGACACGAAGTCACCCAGAACAGCCGAAGCAGTCGGTGCGCCACCTGCACCGGGGCCGTAGAACATCAGCTCGCCGGCGTTCTCCGCCTCAACGAACACAGCGTTGAACGCACCGTGCACACCAGCCAGCGGGTGCTGACGAGGAATCAGAGTCGGGTTCACGCGAATGTTCGCGCCGTTCTCACCCTCGCGCTCGCAAATAGCCAGCAGCTTGATGACGTAACCATCAGCATCCGCGGCAGCAACATCATCAGCGGTGATGGAAGTAATGCCCTCGGTGTGCACATCATCAATAGTGAAAGTCGAGTGGAACGCCAGCGAAGCAACAATCGCAGCCTTCGATGCGGCGTCGTGGCCCTCAACGTCAGCGGTCGGGTCAGCCTCCGCGTAGCCGAGCTTCTGAGCCTCAGCCAGTGCATCCGCGAAGGATGCGCCGGTGGTGTCCATCTGGTCAAGAATGTAGTTGGTGGTGCCGTTCATAATGCCCAGAACGCGGGTCACACGGTCACCAGCCAGAGAGTCGCGCAGGGGGCGCAGAATCGGGATAGCGCCCGCAACAGCAGCCTCATAGGAAAGCTGAGCACCGGACTTATCAGCGGCCGCCTGCAGCTCCACGCCGTGCTTAGCCAGTAGCGCCTTGTTACCGGAGACCACCGACTTACCAGCCTCCAGAGCACGCAGAATACGAGTGCGAGCCGGCTCAATGCCACCAGTCAGCTCGATGACCACATCCGCCGCATCAATCAGGGATTCAGCGTCGGTGGTGTACAGCGAGGGGTCCGCATTCCAGTGGCGGGATGCATTAGTATCGCGCACAGCAATACCGATCAACTCCACGGGGGCGCCAATGCGCTTTTCAAGGACGGCGTTATCCTCGACCAGGATGCGAGCAGCCTGGGAACCGACATTACCGGCACCAAGCAGTGCTACTTTGATCTTTTCAGCCACGATAGTCTCTTTCTACGGTCTGTTCCGGGTTCGCCCCGGTATCTCTTCGGGCTACGGCGTGGATGCGGCGCAGAGCACGCACTCAACAACCACTTTATCAAGAGGCGGGGACGGCTCAGCAGCCTCAAGCTGCGACTTTTACTCTCTGAGATGAGGTATCCCTCACAGTTATGAGGTGAACCTTATCTTCTGCGAAGTTTTGAACACGCAAAACCGTGAAGCCCCGCCCGCAACCGCCACCTCACGGCACGCATTGTAGAAACGGGAACTTCACGGCTTTTCATGATGTCAGAATGGGTTCTTAGATATCCGTTCTTAGATATCCGAACCCATATCCAGCGCCAGCATATCCTCCTCGCGCTGACGACGAATCATCACGCGAGAAGGCTTACCCTCAGCGGTCGCAATCACCGGCGGGCGAGTCAAGAAGTTATAGTTCGAACCCAGCACATAGCAGTACGCGCCGGTCGCAGGAACCGCCAGAATATCGCCAGCCTGCAGGTCAGCCGGCAGGTAGCAGTAACGAACCACCACATCGCCAGACTCACAGTGCTTACCCACCACGCGAGAGAGCACCTGCTCCCCCGCCGGGGCACGATTCGCCAGGGTCACCGAATAATCCGATTCGTACAGCACCGGACGGGCGTTATCGCTCATACCGCCGTCCACCGAAACGTAGCGGCGCACACGAATCTCGCCGTTCTCGTCCTCAATGCTCACGTTCTTAATGGTGCCGACCGTGTACAGGGTCGCACCCGAAGGACCAGAAATGGAACGGCCCGGCTCGAACGACATGTGCGGAATCGCCATGCCCAGGCGCTCGCAGGTTGCCGCAACGGAAGCGGCAATCGACTCGGTCACCTCGGTAATGGAGCGGGGGTGATCCGCCTCGGTGTAGCCGATGCCGTAACCGCCACCCAAATCCAGCTCCGGCAGCGTCACACCCAGGTCACGGTTGAGGCGGTTCATGAACTCCAGAGCGGTAGTAGCCGCTTGCTCGAAGCCCTCCGCCTCAAAAATCTGCGAACCAATATGGCAGTGAATACCGCGGAAATCCAGGGAATCGGTCGCGTTCAGAATCGCGGCAGCCAGAGCCGCGTAAGAATCGGTAGACTCAACACCCCAGTGCTCCAGCTCCTCTTCATCCAGACCAGCAAGCGCGGCGGTGCCGGGCTGCAGGGACATGCCGAACTTCTGATCCTCGTGCGCGGTCGCAATGGATTCGTGGGTCGAGGCATGCACGCCGGGGGTGATGCGAATCAGCACCGGAACCGGGGCGTACGGCTCCTCGCCCTCAGCCACACGCTCGGCGGCAAGCTCGGCGTACACGCGCTCAATGAGCTTGAGCTCGTCCACCGAGTCAGCCACCACACGACCCAGGCCGTTGCGGATCGCGCGGGCAATCTCAGCTTCCGACTTGTTATTACCGTGCAGGGCGATATTCGCACCGGGCACCTGCGCACGCAGAGCCAACGCCAACTCACCACCGGAGGCGGTATCCAGGCACAGCCCCTCCTCGGTCGCCCAGCGCGCCACGGCAGTGGACAGGAACGACTTACCGGCGTAGTAGACGCTCACCTGCGCGCCGTGCGCGGCGAAAGCCTGTTCAAAAGCGGTGCGGTAGGCGCGGGCGCGGGTACGGAAGGTCGTCTCGGAGAAGACGTACTGCGGGGTTTCGTGCTCATCAACCAGGTCGCTGACGGTCACGCCGTCAATGCAGAGCTCGCCCTGCTCATTGCGGGTGAAGGAATCAGTCCAGATGGTGCGGGACAGTGCCTCGGGATGCTCAGGGTAGGTGAGCCATTCGGGGGCGTAGAGGGCGCGGGCTTCGCTCATCGTGTCTCTTTCTTAGCTATCTTGCCGGCATACGTTCAACCCCCGCCCCGGTAGCACCGGGTCGGGGGTTGAATCGAGGGGTATTACATGCGCTCGGGTGCGCTCACACCCAGCAGGTTCAGGCCGTTAGCCAGCACCTGCTGTGCCGCGTTGTTCAGCAGCAGGCGGGTACGGTGCAGGTCGGTGACCTCCTCGTCGGCCTTGGGAGCCACGCGGGAGACGCCGTACCAGCTGTGGTACGCCGAAGCGAGCTGCTCCAGGTAGCGGTTCACGCGGTGCGGCTCGTAGAACTTCGCGGCATCACGCACAGCAGCGGGGAACTGGCCGAGTACAGCCAGCAGCTCACCGTCAGCGGCGGAGTCGAGCAGGGAGGTGTCCACGCCGTCCTCAATCTTCACGCCGGCCTCCGCGGCGTTGCGTGCCACGGCGGCGGTACGTGCGTGAGCGTACTGCACGTAGTAGACCGGGTTCTCGTTGCTCTTGGAAGTCAGCAGGCCCAGGTCAATGTCGATGGGGGTATCCACCGAGTAGCGGGTCAGCTCGTAGCGAGCCGCGTCAACGCCAACGGCCTCGACCAGGTCCTCGAGGGTGACCACGGTGCCGGCACGCTTGGACATGCGGACGGGCTTGCCGTCCTTGACCAGGTTCACCAGCTGACCAATCATGACCTCAATCTGGTCGGCGCGGTAGCCAAGAATCTGGGCGATAGCCTTCAGACGGCCCACGTAGCCGTTGTGGTCCGCACCGAGCATGTAAATCGCCACGTCGGCGGGATTTTCAGCACGGGTCATCTTGTCCTGGTAGTAGGCGATATCGCCCGCCACGTAGGCGTGGTTGCCGTCAGACTTGATGACCACGCGGTCCTTGTCGTCGCCGTAGTCGGTGGTGCGCATCCACCAGGCGCCGTCGGCCTCGAAGAGCTGGCCGTTCTCGCGCATGGTCTCGAGCAGGGCATCCACCTTGCCGCCTTCGAACACGGAGTTCTCGTGGAAGAACACGTCGAAGTGGGTACCGAAGGCCGCCAGAGACTCCTTAATCTGATCGAACATCAGGTGAGTACCGATTTCGCGGAAAATCTCTTCGGGGTTCTCAGCCTCAAGCGCATCGGGGCGCTGAGCCAGGATCTGGTCCTTAATGTCGACAATGTACGCGCCAGCGTAGCCGTCCTCGGGGGTCTCTTCACCGCGGGCGGCGGCAATCAGGGAGCGCACGAAGCGGTCAATCTGGGTGCCGTGGTCGTTGAAGTAGTACTCGCGCACCACGTTAGCGCCCTCGGCCTCCAGCACGCGGGCGAGCGCATCGCCCACGGCGGCCCAGCGGGTGCCACCCAGGTGGATGGGGCCGGTCGGGTTCGCGGAGACGAACTCAAGGTTAATGGTCTTGCCGGCGAGCTTGTCGCTGCGGCCGTATGCTTCGCCAGCCTCAACGATGGTGGCGGCGAGCTCGCCTGCTGCGGCGGCGTCCAGGGTGATGTTCAGGAAGCCGGGGCCCGCGATGTCAACGGATGCCACGCCGGGGATGGCACCGATCTTCTCTGCCAGAAGAGCTGCTACCTCGCGCGGGTTCTTGCCCACCTTCTTGGCGAGCTGCAGAGCGACGTTGGTGGCCCAGTCGCCGTGCTCACGGGACTTGGGGCGCTCCACTCGGACGGCGGGCAGTTCAGCGCCCTCCACGAGGGTCAGCTGGCCGGAGGAAATGGTTTCTTCTAGGGCAAGCGCAATGGCTTCGGAGAGTTCTTCAGGAGTCATAAGAACCTATTCTAGCAAGCATTGGGCCGGGGCTGACCGTTTATCCGACGCATATCTGATACCATGGTGGGGTTGCCTCTGTAGCTCAGCGGATTAGAGCACCAGTTTCCGGTACTGGGGGTCGAAGGTTCGAATCCTTTCAGGGGCACGATGTTCTTATTCGAGAGGGAACACGGGAGCTGATACTCGCCCAGCGGGTGTCGGCTCCTTTTTATTTAACGGTCATGCCGGGCAGCTTCAACCTCAGAGGGTGGACACTACCCGCCTGCCTATTGTGGCAACGCTAACAGCCTTGAGAGAATGGGAAAACGCGCACACCCGTCACATCAGCACGGCTTCAAGCCACAACAGCGGAGGTAACCCGATGACCACCATGCGCCAGATTCAGCTCACCGAATGGGGCGACGAAAGCGTTCTGCACGAAGCAAACGTGCCTATCCCCTCGCCGGTGCGCGGTCACGTGCTCATCAAGACGGTCGCCGCCGGTGTGAACCCGATTGACCTGACCACCCGCAAGGGTCTGGGCCCCGCAGCTCAGCTTGCCGACCCGTCGTACAAGCCGTTCGTTCCCGGTTGGGATGTTGCCGGCACCGTGGTTGCCACCGCTGGTGACTACACGGGTTTCAAGGTGGGCGACGGCGTTTTCGGTCTGGTGTCTTTCCCCGCCCCCGCAGGCGCGTACGCCGAGTATGTGCTTGCCCCGGCACATCAGCTGGTGAAGGTGCCCGCCGATGTTCCCTGCGCGCAGTTGGGCGGCGCTCCCCTGGCGGCGCTGACCGCATACCAGGCGCTCTTCGAAGTGGCGCGATTGAAGGAAGGTGAGCGCGTGCTCATTCACGCCGGTGCCGGAGGTGTCGGTCATCTCGCCGTTCAGTTGGCTGCGCAGGCTGGCGCTCAGGTTTTTGCGACCGCCTCCGCGGCGAACCACGAGTTTGTGCGCTCTTTGGGTGCCCAGCCCATTGATTACCGCACCGAGGATTTCCGCGCCGTACTGGGCCAGACCATGGACGTGGTGCTCAATTCCACCGGTCAGCAGACTTTCCTCGATTCGCTGGAGGTGCTGGTTCCCGGCGGCCGCATTGTCACCCTGACCAGCCCCGACCCGCTGGATGTTGCGCGTGAGCGCGGCTTCGAGGCGCAGTGGCTGACGGTTCACCCGGACCGCACGCAGATGCAGGAGATTGCCCGCCTCATGTCCTTGGGCCTGTTGAAGGTGCACGTGGATCAGGTGCTTGATTTTTCGCAGGCTGCGCAGGCTCACGCCCTGGTTGCGACGGGTCGCACCCGCGGCAAGATCGTGCTGGTTCCCTAACGCGGCGCTGATTCATGCAGACTTCTGAGAACGCGCCGACCGTTGAGAATACCGATTACCGCTCCGGTTTTTACCGCGAGGCAGGCTTTTACGATGCCCACTCGCTACCCGACTACGGCGCGCAGTCGCCGGTAACTCGCGAGGCGTTCGCCTACGATTTCTTCCCCGCGACCAGGGATATCTCTTCCCCCGCGCCGCTACTGGTGTGGGTTCACGGTGGCGCCTGGCGCTTCGGCACCAACCAGGCCCTACGCGACACTATCCTGCGCACCCCTGGCGGGGAGCAGCCTAATACCCAGGCGCTCATGCGCGCCGCTTTTCAGCAGGCGGGCTGGGCGGTCGCGTCCATCAACTACCGGTATTCGCATCAGGCGCTCTTCCCGGGTGCCCTGCACGATGTGAAGGAGGCGGTTCGTTTCTTCCGCGCCAACGCGCACGAGTTCGGTATTGACCCGCAGCGCATTGCGGTAGCGGGCGGAAGCGCCGGCGGGCACCTGAGCATGATGGTTGCGCATACGGGAGATTCCGCCGCCGGTGACTCTGCATTTGGGGATTCTGCGAGCACACCCGAGCACGACGAATACTTTGAAGGCAGGGCGGCAAGCGCCTACCCGTCCCATAGTTCGCAGGTGGCGGCGGCGGCTTCGTTTTACGGGGTCAGCGATTTGAGGACCATCTTCACCGATCGCCCTCTGGCTGGCTACGCCCTCGATCATCCCGAGGATGATGGCGCCGAATGGCGACTGCTGGGAAGCACCTACCCCGTACCCGCAGATGTGTCTACTATCGACGCGTCCAAGGGTGAGCGGGCGGTTCCCGGTGTCTGCATCGAGCGCGCCCAAAAGAACTGGGAGCGTGCGCATCCTATTGATGCGGTACGCCCCCAGAAACGAGCGAATAAGATCGAAAGTGCCTCTGCACAGGAAGTGAGCGGCGGTGCCACTCCCCTGATGCTCGTGCACGGTATTAGTGATTCGTGTGTGCCGTACCAGCAATCGGTGCGGGTGTATCAGGCGCTGCGCACGCGGCAGGTGCCTACCGATTTGGTGCTGGTTCCGGATGCCGAACACGGGGATTCGCGCTGTTTTAGCCCCGATATTGTTCAGCAGATGCTGCGATTCTTCAACCGCATTGTATAGCTCAACTGCGCTATCTGAACCGTACTGTCCGGTCTGGGTGATTGATCAGAAAGTAATCGACCAGATGCGGGTTTAGCGAACGCGGCGGTTCACGTATTCGTGCTCGAGGCGGTAACGTTCGAGGTCGTCAAAAGCAACGCGACGGTGCGTGTTAATGCGCTCGAACGGAATATCTCCGCGCTCCAGCAGGCGAACAACGGTCGGGCGGGATACGCCCAGGTAGTCTGCTGCCTCCTGCGTGGTCATGAGGCGGTCCTGGCGGACCACGCAGACATCCTTGCGGTCGGCGAATGCGCGCGCTACGGAGGTGAGGGGCCCGTACATTTCGGGAGAAATCTGTACGCGCTCGCCGTCGCCGGTGACCAGGTAGAGGGTTTCTTCGGCACTGAGGCGGTCAAAGTGGGTGCGCAGACTCGCGTGAACGAGGGCTTGGAAGAGCTCTTCGCAGCGGTGGTGAATTTCTTCGTGCTGTCCGTCTTCGCAGCAATCCAACACTGCAACACGTGTTGCCGGGTACGTCTTTGGTGATGGCATAGTCACTCCTTCGTTACTGTGTTATTCACCACTGTAGCAGTTGAACGAAACTATCGAAAGAAAGTTAAGAAGCATAGTTAATTCGCATCTGCGGTGCATAAAATTCAGATGAATATTTATAAGTTTTTTAGATAGCATTTGATATTATTTATTATATCTTAACTACTCTTTTTAGGGTTGTCATTCCACCGCTCCCCACCCAGGGTTCCCGCGAACAAACCCAAATATGACAAACAAAGCACATCCCAAGCCCACCGCGGGCAAGGCGAGTACACTGGATAGGATATGTCTGAGCAGAAATCCACGAAGAAACACGCAGATACTTCTAAGGCCCCACGCACCGCCCCTACCATGGCGAGCATGGCCGCCGCAATCCACGCGGCAAAGGTACGATCCTCCGAAAAAACCGGTGAAAAAACCGCAGATAAAACTACTGAGAACAACGCGGTAAAAAACGGCGCCCCAAAGAAGGGCGCCCTGAAGAAGGGTGCACAGAAGAACGGCGCCCAGAAGAATAACGCAGACCGCAAGAACTCCTCCCGGGGCACCTCCGAACGCAACTCCAACGCCTCCCGCTCCAACCGACGCGCAGGCGGTCCCAACCGCGCCCGCAAGCAGGGCAACCAGCAGGGTATCCAGCAGGGCGATAACAAGGGTAACCAGCAGAACCGCCCGGCACCGCGCCGCTACGAGCCGCTCATTCCCGAGGTCATCACCTACCCTGAAGAGCTGCCCGTCAGCGAACGTCGCGAAGACATCATGAACGCGATCCGCGACAACCAGGTTGTCATCATCGCGGGTGAAACCGGCTCCGGTAAGACCACCCAGATCCCCAAAATGTGCCTCGACCTGGGCCTGGGAGAGAAGGGCCTCATCGGCCACACCCAGCCGCGCCGACTCGCCGCACGCTCCGTGGCCGAACGCATCGCCGAAGAACTCGGCCAGAAAATCGGCGAAACCGTCGGCTACCAGGTGCGATTCACCTCCGAAGTGGGCGAACACAGCGCTATCAAGCTCATGACCGACGGCATTCTGCTCGCCGAGATTCAGAACGACAAGCTGCTGCGCCGCTACTCCACCCTCATCATTGACGAGGCGCACGAACGCAGCCTGAACATTGACTTCATCCTCGGCTACCTCAAGCGCATCCTGCCGCAGCGCCCGGATCTGAAGGTCATCATCACCTCCGCGACCATCGACCCGGAGCGTTTCGCACGCCACTTCTCCCCCAGCTACGTGCCGGGCAAGGGCATCGTCGACGAAAACCTCAGCGCCGAAGAACGCGAAATCGCCGAAGCGATTCTGCCCGACGATGCGCCACCCATCATTGAGGTGTCCGGCCGAACCTACCCCGTGGAAATCCGCTACCGCCCGCTCGACGAGGAAGACTACCTCAGCGACGACGAAATCGAAGACGACCACGACCCCACCGACGGCATCCTCGACGCCATCAAGGAGCTCTCCAAGGAAGCCCCCGGCGACATCCTCATCTTCTTCTCCGGCGAACGCGAAATTCGCGACGCCAAAGACGCCATCGAGGCAATGGTCGCCAAATCGCCGCGCCTGAACTACGAGGTGCTGCCCCTGTACGCGCGCCTCTCGCTCGCCGAACAGCACCGCGTGTTCTCCCCCGGATCCCGCCCGCGCATCGTACTCGCCACGAACGTTGCCGAAACCTCGCTGACCGTGCCCGGCATCAAGTACGTCATCGACACCGGCACCGCACGCATCTCCCGCTACTCGGCACGCACCAAGGTTCAGCGCCTGCCCATCGAACGCATCTCGCAGGCAAGCGCCAACCAGCGCTCCGGTCGATGCGGCCGCGTCAGCGATGGTATCGCCATCCGCCTCTACTCCGAGGAAGACTTCAACTCGCGCCCCGAGTTCACCGACCCCGAGATTCTGCGCACCAACCTCGCCGCCGTCATCCTGCAGATGATTGCCATCGGCGTGGTGCGCGAACCCGGCGACATCTCGCGCTTCCCGTTCGTGCAGCCGCCCGCATCCCGCGCCATCAACGATGGCGTGAACCTGCTGCGCGAACTCGGCGCGCTCACCGAACGCACCCGCCGCAAGGGACGAGGCGGTAACAACAGCGCGACCCTCACCGCCATCGGCCGAGCCATGGCGGCCTTCCCCGTGGACCCGCGCCTCGCCCGCATGATTATCGAGGGCGGCCGCCGCGGCTGCGCCAAGGAAATGATGGTGCTCGCCGCCGCCCTGACCATCCAGGACCCGCGCGAACGCCCCGCCGACGTGCGCGCAGAAGCCGACGCGATGCACGCCCGCTTCGTCGACGACACCTCCGACTTCTCCTCCTTCCTGCTGCTCTGGGACTACATCAACGAGCAGCAGGCGGCGCTGTCCTCCTCTCAGCTGCGCAAGATGTGCCACCGCGAATACATCAACTACCTGCGCATCCGCGAATGGCAGGACCTCTTCGCCCAGCTGCGCGAAATGGGACGCACCGCCAACATTCACGCCAGCGGCGGCAGGGACATCAACGCCTCCGCGCACGAAATCGACATCCACAAGAGCCTGCTCACCGGCCTGCTCTCGCACGTGGGCGTCAAGGAAGAACGCGAGAAGGACTCCAAGGGGCGCACCCGCGGCCCCCGCGAATACCTCGGCGCACGCGGCACCAAGTTCGCAATCTTCCCCGGCTCCGGCCTGTTCAAGAAGGGGCCCGACTGGGTGCTCTCCGCCGAACTCGTCGAAACCTCCCGCCTGTGGGCGCGCACCAACGCCGCCATCGAACCGCAGTGGATCGAAGAGGTCGGCAAGCACCTCATCAGCGTGCAGTACTCCGAACCGCACTGGTCCCTCAGCTCCGGCGCGGCAGTCGCCTACGCCAAGGGTACCCTCTTCGGCCTGACCATCTACGCTGACCGCCCCGTGCAGTACGCCCGCGTAGACGCCGCCGCAGCCCGCGAACTGTTCATCCAGTCCGCCCTCGTCGAAGGCCAATGGCACACCCAGCACAAGTTCTACCTGCGCAACCAGCGCGCCCTCGCCGAAGTCGAAGAACTCGAAGCACGCCTGCGCCGCCGCGACCTGCGCGTGGACGACTCCGTACTCTTCGCCTTCTACGACGCACGCATCCCCGCCCACGTCACCGACGTGCGCGCCTTCGACAAGTGGTGGAAGCAGGCCCGTCTCGAAGACGACAACTACCTGGACTTCAACCCCGAAAAGCTCATCAACGAGGAAGCCGCCGACTACGACGACTCCCAGTTCCCCCGCCAGTGGGTGCAGCGCACCGACAGCGGCGAACTGACCCTCGACCTGCGCTACGAATACGCCCCCACCGCCGGCATCGGAGGCGCCCGCACCGACGCCGCCAAGCGCGACGGCGTAGCAGTCCAGGTACCCATCCTGTTCCTCAACCAGCTGAACCCCGAACCGTTCCGCTGGCAGATCCCCGGCCTGCGCCACGAACTCGTCACCGCGCTCATCAAGTCCCTCCCTAAGGCGATTCGACGCAACTTCGTACCCGCACCCGACGTGGCACGCGCCGCCTGCGCCGCCCTCGAGGAGGACTACTCCCCCGCAACCGACGAGCTCATCCCCTCCCTCGCGCTCGTGCTGCGCCGCCTGCGCGGCGTGGTCGTCGAACCCGAAACCTTCAACTGGGACGCCGTGCCCGAGCACCTGAAGATGGGCTTCCAGGTACGCAACGCCCGCAACAAGATCCTGGGTGAGGGCAAGGACCTGCGAGCCCTGCAGCAGCAGCTCCACAAGGAGATTCGCAGTGCCCTCGCCGACTCGCTCGGTGCATCCGACGACACCATGGCAAAAATGGTGGCGCTCGCGCAGGGTGGTTCAAGTAGCTTAGGCGGCTCGAACAACTCGGGCGGCTCGGCAACTCCTGCCAAGAAGGGCGCGAAGAACCCGGGTGCCCCTGCCAACGCTGATGCATCCGGCGGAGTACGCGAAATCAGCGGCCTCACCGAATTTCCCGCCGACCTCTTCCCCAACGGAGAGATCCCCCGCAAGGTACAGCGCGTCATCGCAACCCAGGCAGTCAACGGCTACCCCGCCCTCGTCGACGAAGAAACCAGCGTAGGCCTGCGCATCTTCCCCACCGAGGCCGAGCAGTTGCACGCCCAGCGCCGCGGCATCATCCGCCTGCTCCAGCTGCAGGTGCCCTCGCCCGTACGCTACGTGAGCGAACACCTCTCCCACAAGGAGAAAATCGTCTTCACGCAGAACCCGCACGGCTCCATCGACGAGCTCATTCGCGACTGCACCGTCGCGGCGCTCGACCACCTCGTGCCGCACACGCCCATCTTCACGCACGCCGAATACAGCGAACTCTACGAGCACGTGCGCGCCGAACTCATCGAGACGGTCTTCGACGTGACCAAGCTCGTCGCCGAAATCCTCTCCGAAGCCACCGCGCTGAAGAAGGCTATCAAGAAGGCCACCTCGCTGACGACCATGCACGCCGTCTCCGACGTGAAGGCACAGATGGAGAACCTCGTCTACCCCGGATTCGTGGCGAAAACCGGCTACGACCAGCTGGTTCACATCCCCCGCTACCTCAAGGCCGCCCAGGTACGCCTGACGAAGCTCGGACCGAACCTGCACCGCGACAACCAGCTCATGCTCACCGTGCAGGACCTGGAAGACTCCTACGATAACGCGGTCAAGTCGCTCCCGGCAGGCACCATCGTGCCGGATGCGCTCCGCCGCGTGAACTGGATGATTGAGGAGCTGCGCGTCAGCTTCTTCGCCCAGGAGCTTGGTACCGCCTACACGGTGTCTGAGAAGCGCATTGCGAAGGCTCAGCGTGAGGCGCTGGACGCCATCAAACGCTAGCTTGTGAGATTACGTCTTGTGCGGATGGCGGTGTTCGTCCTCGCTCCTACTCAGGTGTAGGTGCGCCGCATGTTTCCTCCGCGCCTACGCAGGGGCACCCGTCACCCGGACGCTCCGTCCTCTCCTTGCTTCGCTGCGGAGAGCGTCCGGGTTGACACCCTGAGGGCGCTTCCGGAAAACACGGCTGCACCTGCAGCACAAGCAAAGAGCCCCCACACGAGGTAATCGTGTGGGGGCTCTTTGCCGTTCATAGCGCAAGCTAAGCCGGGAACCTAGCGCGGAAAGGCGGTGTCGTCCGCAGCGACATCAGGGTGCCCGAGCTCTGCGAGGGCGGGTGCCCCTGTAGGAGCGAGGACGAACACCGCCTCTCAGCGTGAGAAACGGTTAGGCAGCCGCCTCGCAAAAGGTCACCGTCACGGAGCCGTTACCGCGCTCGCGCATCCACTGCGGCGCGTTCTCAGCCGAAACAATCGCACCCTCACTCACGGACGGGGCGATGTACGAGCCGCCCGCGCCACCGGCGCCGCCCTGCATCGTGTAGCCCAGGCCCTGGCGCACACCGGTCGGGCTGTTCAGCCACTTCTGGGTCAGCACAATCGAGGAAACGGACTGTGCCGCGCCGGAACCGCCGCCTCCGTAACCTGCGCCGCCACCGCCGGACACCACGGACTGGTAGCCGTTGAAGTTCTGCGCGTACGCACCCTCATCGTTGTAGATGTCCAGGTCCCAGCTGCGGTCCTCGTAGGTGCCCTTCTCGTGCACGCTGGCGGGGTTCTCATCCAGCTGGTAGGAGTATGCGCCCGCACCATCGCCGCCGTTGCCCGCGAAGCCGCTCGTGCCCGCGTTACCGGCAACAAACTGGCTGAATAGCACCTGGTTGTTGGTGGTTTCAAAGCCGATGATGGGGCCGCTAGCCGGCAGAGTGCCTGCCGCGCCGCCTGCACCGCCTATACCCGCTGCGCCGCCGAAGCCGGAGTTGTAGGTCAGGACCTTGGAACGTTCCGCATTGTAGACTTCGTAGCCGGGGGTGCCGTTGGAGCCCGCCGCTGCGGAGGCGCTACCCGCCGCATCGAACTGCGGGGATGCGTCCGAGCCGAGGGGCGCCACACCGGCGTCGATCTGGCCGTTGAAGTTGGAGTACCAGGGGTCTGCGTAGGACACGGCGGAGGTGGTCATGCCCGCGCCGCCACCGCCGCCTGCTACAGCTACGACGACGCCGTCGATGAGCAGCGCGGAGGAGCCGCCGCCGGATGCAGCGTACACCTGGCTCTTGGAGTTTGCCGGGTCCGCATACTTGGCGTCGACCTGCGCGGTGATGGTGGCGGGGATGGTGTAGGCGGGTACGGAGCCGCCGTTGCCGTATCCTTCACCACCTGCGGTGGGGGTGAGGGAGCCGTCACCGATACCGCCTGCCGCGGCGATAATCTGCACGGTGGAGCCGGGGGTGACGGGGACGATGCCGCTGACCTTCGCGCCGGAGCCGGCGGGGGTCATACGATTGTTGGTGCCGCCCGCGCCGCCGACCAGTTCAAAGTGGAGCTTGTGGACATTGTCGGGCACTGCGAAGGTCTGCACGGTCTTGGTGCCTTCTTCGGTGCCGGAGATGTTGTACGCCGGGTGTGCGGCGAGGGTGCAGTCGTTGGTTGCGGCGACGGATGCCGCGTAGGAGGGGATGGTTGCGGAGGCGGCGACGACGGGTGCCGCCCAGGCTGCACCGGCGACGAGCTTGCGGCGGGTCAGAGATGTAGACATGGTATGCCCTTTATTCGGGTGGGGTGATGTGTTTGTGGCGCGGATGCGGGAGCCTGCAGGCCTGCGCCCGGACGCCGAGGAAAAGCATACCTTGAACCTCAGCTTTAACATAAATCCCTGGCTAGCCCACTGTGCGGGAGCTTTAGGACACCTCGCGCCGCTCCTTTCCTGCGCTCCTGCAGGGGAACCCACCACACCCGGACGCTCCGCTTCTCCTTGCTTCGCTGCGGAGAGCGCCCGGGCGGGCACCCTGATGTCGCTTTCGGAAGGTGCGGCTTTATGCGAGCCGCAGGTTCCGTCCGCGTACGCAACGCCAGCAGAGGGTCTGCAGATTATCGGGCTCGTTGTTGCCGCCTTCGGATAGCGGGACCTTGTGGACAACCTCGAGGATGAGGATTCGTTCACGCATGATGGAGTTGCCGCATCCGGGGTTTTGGCAGGTGTAGTTGTCGCGTTCTTTGATGCGTTGGCGTAGCTGGGCGGTCATGAGGGTGCGTTCGCCGCCTTCGGGCCATGCCCAGCGGATTTTGCGCTCGAGGGTTTCGGAGAGCGCGTCGAGGGTTGGGGTGTCGAGGGTGACGGTGACGGCGCGGTTTTCTTTGCCGCCGGGTGAGGTGTATTCGAAGCGGTAGACGGGGTATGGCACGGTCAGCCCCACGTGGCAGACGTTGAGTTTGTTCCAGAACTCCTTGGCGTATTGCTTGGTGATGAACTGGGGCGGGTTGATGTGTGCGATCATATCCTCTTCGCGGCGTCGCACGTTATCGATTGCGGTTTCAAGGCGCGCGATATCGTCGGAGAGGCGTTGTACGTCTTTGAGGGTTTGCAGGTCGGCTTCGATGTGGAAGTATTTGGTGAGGCTGCCGATGGGGTCCCGCTCGGCTTCGAGAACGACCTGTTGGGAGGCCTTGTAGACGTGCGGGTGGCGTTCTTCGGGCTTCTTCTGCAGCAGTGTCTGCCAGGTTTTGGGTTGTTGAATTTCGACGGTGGCGAGGTGGCTGTACATACCGTTGGTGGAGGTACCCAGTTCGTAGATTCCGCGGGCGTGGATGTCGTGTACGTAGCTGGCGATTTCGTTGTATTCGCTGGCGAGTGTGGCGGTGCGTTGGCGGTGCTTCTGGAATTCGGGGGTTGCGAAGTACCGGTTTTTGCGGATGGTCATGATGATGCCCGCGATGAGCACGATGATGACGACGCCGAGGATGACGTACCAGAGGGAGAAGGCGAGGCATACGGCGAAGAAGATGCCGAGCCCTTTGAGGAATTTCATGGGTGTTCCTTTGTGATACGGCGGTGTATCTGTGAGTGTAGATTTCCTCCATTAGGGTATCGGAGGTATTCGCGGCGTGCAAAGCGTTTGGTCACGTCAGTGAGGGTTTAGCTGCAGGCTACACCTTCCGGATGCGCCCTCAGGGTGCCCGAAGCGAAGCGAGGGCGGGTCCCCTGCGACGGCGCGGAGGAAGTGTGTAGGCGCAAGCCTCACGAAACAGGTTTGGCGGAGCCAGCAGAAGACTGAGAAGGCGACAGCCCCCTCCCCCTTCCAGTTCGTTATGCCGGTATCGCGCACCCAAGCCCTGCACTTACTGAACCGGGGACCAAGTGTCTTGTACAGAGAGTGAGGGGCGGTATCCTCCGTCGTGACATCGGAGACATGGAGCGGTGCGAGCGTATTTTCCGGAAGCGCCCTCAGGGTGCCCGAAGCGAAGCGAGGGCGGGTCCCCTGCGACGGCGCGAAGGAAATATACGCAGCACCACCTCCAGAACATGCACAGGAACAAGGAGGGCTCTATCCCTCCGCAAACCCAAGAAACTAAAAAGTTAAACACAAAAGCCCTTAGCTCGAAAGCTAAGGGCTTTATCTGTGCGCGATACTGGGATCGAACCAGTGACCTCTTCCGTGTCAGGGAAGCGCGCTACCGCTGCGCCAATCGCGCTCACAAAACAGTTGTTTTGTTGCGAGGTGAGGACGGGATTCGAACCCGCGTACACGGCTTTGCAGGCCGCTGCCTAACCACTCGACCACCTCACCGCATACGCTCCACGAGGGAACGCGTTCGAACTCTTGGAGTCCTTACGAGCGGTTGACGAGACTTGAACTCGCGACATCCACCTTGGCAAGGTGGTGCTCTACCAACTGAGCTACAACCGCATATCAGCGTATTCAATTTGAATCATTCCATTGGAGTTTTTCGCTCCGTCGTGCTGACAGGTAAATACTATACGGGGTTTTTGAGTGTTTGCCAAATCCTTTGTAGATCATCTTGTGTTCCGCGTGTTTCCGGGGCAGAACGGGGTATTTGGGCTCGTTTTTGAGGTGCGCGAGCAAAATTTATTTTCATGGTGCCGGTCACATTTTTGGGGTTTTGGGGTGGTTACTGTTCCCGTGAGGGCAGCGGCGGGCACACGATGTCCGCGAAACGTCCGCAAAATTTTTCGCAAGGACACGAAAAGGAGGGGCGGGGAACCATGTTCCCCGCCCCTCCCCTATGAAATTCGCATCAGAAATCCGCACCGACAAAAATGCCGGGCTCATGTTTTTCTGGAATCTTTTTATAGTTCTTCGAAGAAGAGGCGCTCGTAGACTTTGCGGGCGTTGCGAGTTTGGCGCAGATAGTCCTCTTCGAGGGCGCGTGCGCTACCGGCGGGGTATCCGCACCAGCGGGCGATTGCTTCCAGGTCGGCGCGTCCCGAGGGTAGGGTGTCGGACTGGCGCACGCCGCGCAGTACGTTGCCGCCGCGGATCTTCGTGGCGAGTAGCCAGGCGCCGCTGAGGATTTCAGCGTCCGCGGCTTCGACCAGCCCCGCCTCAACCGCGGCGTTCAGCGCCTTCAGGGTGGAGGTGGTGCGCAGCCCGGGCACGGCGTGCGCGTGGCGCAGCTGTACGAGCTGGACCAGCCATTCCACGTCGGAGAGTCCGCCGCGGCCGAGCTTGAGCTGGCGGGTGCGGTCGGCGCCGTGAGGCATGCGTTCGTTTTCCACGCGCGCTTTCATGCGGCGAATCTGCTGTACCTGTTCGGGTTCAAAAGCTGCCGGGTAGCGGTACGGGTCGATGAGCTCCACGAAAGCCTCGCCGAGCGCCTCGTCGCCCGCGATGGGGCGGGCGCGGGTGAGCGCCTGGAACTCCCAGGTTTCCGCCCAGCGTTCGTAGTAGGAGCGGTAGGAGTCCAGCGAGCGCACGATAGCGCCCTGCTTGCCTTCGGGGCGCAGGTCGGCGTCCACTTCGAGGGGCCGTTCGGCGCGAATGGCGGGCTTGACGGGCTGTTTGAGGAGCGCCAGGGTGCGGTTGACGATGCGTGCCGCCTGTTCCTGTGCGGCGTCTTCGTCGGCCCCGTCGAGGGGTTCGTGAACGAACATGACGTCCGCGTCGGAGCCGAAGCCGTTCTCGGCGCCGCCGAGGCGGCCCATGCCGATGACGGCGATGCGGGTGAGCAGCTTCTCCCCCGCTGTCGCCTCAGCTTCGGCGGGTTCGGCGCCTTCCGGTGCCGTTTGGAGTTCACGCAGGGCAATCTGCAGCGCCGCACCGATTGTGCACTCGTCGATGGCGGCAAGACCGGCGCAGGTGTCCTCAACGTCGACGATGCCCAGGGTCCAGCCCATGGCGGTGCGCAGGGTTTCGCGGCGGCGCAGGTAGCGCACGGCGCGCATCGCCTCGGCGGCGTCCGCATGGCGTGCCAGCAGGGAGGAAATCTCGGAAGCGAGCGCTTCCTCCCCCAGCGGTTTGAGGTCGGCGACCTTGTCCAGCCAGGCGATGGAGGCGGAGGCATCCTCGAGCAGGTCGGTCATGGGGCGCGAGCTGGAGAGTAGCTGGCTGAGGCGTTCGGCGGCTGCGGGTGAGTCGCGGAGCATGCGCAGGTACCAGCTGGTGCTGCCGAGCGATTCGGAGACGATACGGAATCCGAGCAGGCCGGCGTCCGCGTCCACGCCGCGAGCAAACCAGCCCAGTAGCACGGGCATGAGGTGCCGCTGAATGTCTGCACTGCGGGAAAGTCCCGTGGTGAGTGCCTTGATGTGGCGCATGGCGCCGCGCGGGTCGCGGTAGCCGAGGGCTGCGAGGCGGTCCTGTGCCGCCTGTTCGCTGAGCACCACTTCGTCGCGGCTGAGCGTGGAGACGGCGGCGAGTAGCGGACGGAAGAAGATCCGCTCGTGCAGTGAACGGACGTTCCGTTTAATTTTCTGCCATGCCTTGAGCATCTGCTCGGCGGAGAGCGTGCCGTTGCGTTCCGGGGAGAGGATTGAGCGGGCGAGGGCGCGCTGTTCGGCGTCCTTCTCGGGCATCAGGTGGGTGCGGCGCAGCTGCTGCAGTTGGATGCGGTGCTCGAGCACGCGCAGCTTCTTGTAGTCGCGGCTGAACGCTTCGGCGTCGGTGCGACTAATGTAGCTGACGGCGGTCAGCGCCGCGAGGGAATCCACGGTGGATTTGGTGCGTACGGCGGGGTCGGTTCGACCGTGCACAAGCTGTAGCAGCTGCACGGTGAACTCGATATCGCGCAGGCCACCCGGGCCCAGCTTAATCTGGCGGTCCACCTGGTGCGAGGGAATGTTGTCGGTCACGCGGGCGCGCATCGCCTGCACGGATTCCACGAAGGATTCACGGGCGGCGGACTCCCACACGAAGGGGTCGATTGCGCGGGCGTAGCGGGCGCCCAGCTGCGCCGAACCGGCGATGGGGCGCGCTTTGAGCAGCGCTTGGAACTCCCAGTTTTCCGCCCAGCGCTTGTAGTACTGAACGTAGGATTCGACGGTGCGAACGAGCGGGCCGTCCTTGCCCTCGGGGCGTAGGTTCGCGTCGACCTCCCAGAGGGCGGGTTCGGGTGCGGGGCCCATGATGGCACGGGTGAGGGCGTGCACGAGCTCCGTGCCGATGGTGGAACATTCGTTCTCGGTGAGCTTGAGCGGGGCGCTCTCCCCCTCTGCCCCGGCGTTGGGCACGGCGCCAGCGGCGGCGGGTTCCACGGGCGCAACCACGTACACCACGTCAACATCAGAGATGTAGTTCAGCTCGCGGGCACCGCACTTACCCATGCCGATAATCGCCAAGTCCAGGGCGTCTACGGCTTCACCTCGGCGAGGAGCCGCCAGGCCGGGGCCCAGCCCCTCCGCCACTTCGGTGCGGGCAATGGCGAGCGCACCCTCCAGCGCGGCGGCAGCCAAATCGGCGAGGTGACGACCGATGGTGGGCATCATTTCGACCGGGTCTTCGCAGCACACGTCGAGCAGGGCGATGCGCGCCAGGGCGGCGCGGTAGGCGACGCGCAGGGTCACGTAGCCGTCCTTACCGGTCTGGCCGGTGGCCGCGCGCGGACGCTCCGCGTGAGGGTCCGCGCCGAGGGCGGTGAGGATGTCGCGGCGGTAGGGGGTGTCCAGCGGTGCGATGGGGGTCAGGAATTCCCCGTCGGTTTCCGGCAGAATCGACGCCGGGTGCTGGGAGCGAATCAGCGCGCTCTCAGCCGGGTACACCTGCGTGTCGAAGAGCGGGTCAATGTGTTCGGGGCGGCGGTAGAGAAAATCGCCAATCGCCTGGGATGCGCCGAGCAGGCGGTACATGCCGAATTCTTCTTCGCCGCGGTTGGCGCGTTCGGCGACCGCCGGGTGCTTCTCGATGAGGCGCACGAGGGCGGGCAGGGCGATATCCGGTGAGGGTGCGAGGCGCAGCCCGGCAAAGAGCGCATCCTGCGAGACGTGCTTCAGTTCGGGTGCGTTGAGCCAGCGTTCTGCCTTGGACGGGTCGTGGAAGCCGGTGGCGATCATGCGGGTGCGCAGGCGTAGCTGGGCTTTGCGTTCGGCTTCGGCGCGTTGTTCGTCGTCGAGTGCGTCGGGGGCGATGTCGGTGAGCGGTTTGGGTTCTTTGGCGGGGTCGATAATGCGGATGAGCCCGGTGGCCGGGTAGTGGGAGCTGTCAGTCATAGCGTGAGAACCGTGGGTAGAGAACTGGGGTTAGAGAACTGTGGGTGGAGAGTATAAATTTCGCCGGCAAAAATCGGCGGCTAAAAATCGGTGGGGAACGGCGCAGCTGATAGGTGCATTTGATAGACCTGTGGGCGGTACCCGCCGGCGTGTTACCGGTAGCGGGTACCGCCCTGAGGCTGTCAGCGCTCACTCAACCTATGAGGAGGTGAGAGGGTCCAGCCGTTAGAGGATTCCGAGGTTGTGCTTGAGCTCGTACGGGGTCACCTGAGCCTGGTACTGGTCCCAGTCGGCGCGCTTATTGCGCAGGAACTGCTCGAAGACCTGCTCGCCCAGAACCTCCGCCATGAACTCGGATTCTTCGGTGATATTGATGGCTTCACGCAGGGACGCCGGTAGCGGGTTGTAGCCCATGGCGCGGCGTTCGGCGTTGGTCATGGCGGCGAGATCTTCGGTCACGGCGGGCATGAGCGGGTACTCGTTTTCGATGCCCTTCAGGCCTGCTGCAAGAATCACCGCGTAGGCGAGGTACGGGTTCGATGCTGAGTCCAGGCCACGGTACTCGATGCGGGCGGACTGCATCTTGTTCGGCTTGTACAGGGGCACACGCACGAGGGCGGAGCGGTTGTTGTGGCCCCAGGAGACGTAGGAGGGCGCCTCGCCGCCGCCCCAGAGTCGCTTGTAGGAGTTGATGAACTGGTTGGTGACCGCGGTGAATTCGGGGGCGTGCTTGAGCACACCGGCGATGAAGTGCCGCGCGGTCTTGGACAGCTGGTATTCGGCACCGGCTTCGAAGAATGCGTTGGTGTCGCCTTCGAAGAGGGAGAAGTGGGTGTGCATGCCGCTGCCGGCGTACTTGGTGAAGGGCTTGGGCATGAAGGTTGCGTACATGCCGAGCGAGTAGGCGACTTCCTTGATGACGGTGCGGAAGGTCATGACGTTATCGGCGGTCTGCAGGGCGTCGGCGTGGCGCAGGTCGATTTCGTTCTGTCCGGGGCCGGTTTCGTGGTGGCTGAATTCGACGGAGATGCCGACTTCTTCGAGCATGGTCACTGCCTTGCGGCGGAAGTCCTGCACGATGCCGCCGGGGGTGTGGTCGAAGTAGGATTCGTGATCCACGGGCACGGGGAATCCGTCGGCGCCGAGCTTGGAGGATTCGAGCAGGTAGAACTCAATTTCAGGTGAGGTGTAGCAGGTGAAGCCCATCTCCGCTGCCTTGTTGAGCACGCGCTTGAGCACGCCGCGGGTGTCGGAGGCGCTAATCTCACCGTCGGGGGTGAGCACGTCACAGAACATGCGGGAGGTGTAGTCTTCCTCGCCGCGCCAGGGCAGGATCTGGAAGGTGGAGGGGTCCGGCTGCAGCAGCATGTCAGATTCGTAGATGCGGGAGAAACCCTCAATCGAGGAGCCGTCAAAGCCCAGGCCCTCATCGAAGGCGCTTTCTACTTCAGCCGGTGCGAGCGCAACGGATTTGAGGGTGCCGACCACGTCGGTGAACCAGAGGCGGATGAAGCGGATGTCGCGCTCTTCGATGGTGCGCAGTACAAATTCCTGTTGGCGGTCCATGAGTTGCCCTCTCGGTGCGGGCGCGCATCCGCGTGGTACCCGTCTGTGGGTGGCGGAGGCGCGCTAAATTTGCTGCCGAGGTGTGGAAGACCCTGCTGCGGAAAGCCCTGCATGTCCCATGGGATTCCAGAGGATTCCAGGGGGTTCCGCAGTGTTGCGTGCCAGCGGTGCTGGCGCCTCCTTGCCCCGGCGTGTGTCCTGTTGTTATCTAGCCTATCGGGTTCTGCTCTGTGGCGGGCGGGTGGGAGGTTTCGTTTGTGTAAATTCTCTTTTTCTGCGCCGCGGTAGCTCAGATTCTGGGCGATGCGAGGAGGGGCGCTCCCCCGCTTTTTCTGCGGTGTGGGTTTTACTCAGATGCCAAGCAGGTTCAGATACCTAGCATATGACGGTTCTCGGGGCGGGGAGCGGGGTCGCCTTGCGATAATGGGAGTATGCTACATTCCATTCTTCCCTCGACTGTGCAGTTTCCGTCGGAGCAGTTTCCATTGGCGCAGCTTCCGCTGGCGACCAGCATCGTTGCCGCTGATCCTACCGGTTTAGAGTGGCTACTACTTATTGCCGCCCCCATTGTTTTCTTGGTGTTGTACCTGGTCTGCCTTTTTGCGGTTGCGGTCTTTGGCCCGACAGTCATGAAGAACAGCAAGTCTGGTGGCACGACCTACCTGCTGGATCGCCCCTCCCGCGTGGCGTTTAGGACTCGCACCGTGGCGCTCTTTGCGGTGGTGGGTGCGTTTGTAGAGCTTCTTTGGCTCGGTTATACGGGGCGCGTGGGGTCGATGGCGGTCATTCCGATCCTGCTCTTCACGTGGTCGTGGAAGTACACTTTCTTCTTCCTGCCGCTTCAGCTACTTCGTGCCTGGTATGTTCACGCAAGCCGCGGCAAGTATGATGCGCTGTCGGCTGAGGGTGCTCAGCGCCGTGAGAAGCTGAACCGTAAGAGCGCTTACGAGGTGTCGAAGATGATGCAGCGTAACCCGCAGCAGTTCGCCATGAATAAGGAGCTACATACGCTGGCGCGCGGTCAGAAGATTGCGGGCATGCGTCCGTTCCAGCACCTTGATGAGGCGGGCAAGAAGCGCCGCGCGAACTATACGGTGGAGCTGGCTGTGGCGCTCATGCAGGCGCGTGCCATGAACCCCGGTAAGCTTCCGTCGGAGGCGTTCGGTGAGAGCATCCTGGGTATGGGTGTTGGCATTGCGTCTGATCGGGCGGTGGAGCAGACCTGGCTGACGCTGTGCACGGAGCGTGTCAACGCGCCGGATGCGCCGAACTACCCGGATTCGCTGGGGCCGGTGGCGGCTCGTTTTTCGCTGTTTACCACGATGTCGCTGTTGCATCCGGTGATGGGTCGCCCCTATTCGCCGTTTACTGCGCCGGATGCGCGCCGTTTTGTTCCGCGTGATTTCTCGGCGGATACCGTGCTGTTGAAGACTGAGGAGCTGGGCAAGAAGGCTCTGATGCAGAGCGCGATTTTCCGTCAGCTTCATGAGCGTCTTCTGCCGTTGCATCAGCAGCAGCCTCAGCTGGTGGATGGTCGCGCCCTGGCATATTGCGGTGCCCTGCTGTTGACTGTTGCGAAGGCTGAGGCGGAGAGCCAGCGCCTAACGAGCCAGATTCTGGTGGCGGCGGCTTCGGAGCGCGGCATCCTGTCCTACGGTTTGTTCTCGCAGATTGCTGAGGATTATCAGTGTGTTCAGCGTCTGCTGAATCTGATGGTGAAGGCGACCGCCGACATTGAGCGTTTCATCAACGCGGTGGAGGCGCTGGTGCAGATGCATTCTGGTCCGGTTCAGCCTTCCGGTATCGCGTACGAGAAGGTGCAGATGGAGTACATCGCTGCTCTTCTGGACGTTATTGTCTTCTCTTCGCACGCCCCGCTTGCCGGTTCTATTCAGGCGTCTTACGCCCTGCTGAAGGCAGACTATGAGGCGTTTACTTTCAACACCACCGATGAGCTGAGCCGTAGCTACTGGCTGCAGTACGCGAAGAACGCGGTGAACGCCTGCGATACGGGCCTGTCCCAGGGCTATGAGGGTTTCTTCGATAACGATGCGGCACTCCCTGCGTGGGAGTCCTACGCGGAGGACGTCGTGAAGGAAGTCTGCACCTATTCGATTATGCAGCTGTATTGGGATGCTCTGGTGCAGCAGGCGCTCATTCAGCGCGATTTGCCGCGTGAGTTTAGTGATGCTTCTTCCGCTATTCCGGAGCTGATGAATAAGAACGCCGCTGCGTCGTTCCCGACCTACTACATTAACCTCATCTGGAACTAGGCATAGTTGTTCCCTCGGGGTGAGCGGTACGCCAGGTTGGAGCCGTGCAGGGTTAGAATAGTCAGCATGACTACTGAGCGTTCTTCCGAGATCTCTTCGCCCTACGCGGCACAGCCTGCCGCTACCTCCGCGGCGGCTCCCGCGACTGCTTCTGCGTCGAAGCCTTTTGACCTGGACACCGTCAAGAAGGTTCGTACCGTTCACCTGGCGCAGGCTAAGGCGACCGGGCAGAAGTTCTCCATGCTGACCTGCTACGACGCCCTGACGGCGCAGATTTTTGACCGTGCCGGCATCGACATGCTGCTGGTTGGCGATTCTGCGGCGAATGTGGTGCTCGGTTACGAATCGACCCTGACCATTACCCTGGATGAGATGATTCCGCTGGTTGCGGCGGTTTCTCGCGGTGCATCCCGCGCCATGGTGGTTGCCGATCTGCCGTTTGGTTCTTATGAGCAGTCCCCGCAGCAGGCGGTGGCGAGCGCTGTTCGCCTGATGAAGGAGGGCGGTGCACACGCGGTCAAGATTGAGGCGGATGCTTCGATGGCTGAGTGGGTTCGTGCCCTGGTGCGTACCGGTATTCCGGTGGTGGCGCATGTTGGTTTCACCCCGCAGTCGGAGCATGCCCTGGGTGGTTTCCGTGTGCAGGGCCGCGGCGATGCGTCTGAGCGTGTCCGTGAGGATGCGGTGGCGCTGGCTGAGGCTGGTGCGTTCTGCGTGCTCATGGAGATGGTGACTGCCCAGACTGCGCAGCTGGTGGATGAGGCGGTGGGCACTGTGCCGACTATTGGTATTGGTGCCTCGAATGTGACCACCGGTCAGGTGCTGGTGTGGCAGGACATGATGGGTGTTCGTTCCGGTCGCGTGCCGCGTTTTGTGAAGCAGTTTGCGCAGGTCGGTCAGGTCATGGAGGACGCTGCGCGTGCTTATCGTGAGCAGGTTCGTTCGGGTGAGTTCCCGGCGGCTGAGCACAGCTTTGAATAGGCTTTAGGTTTAGAAGACAGCTTGAGACAAAGCGAAGACCCCCGTATCCGGTGTTCCGGGTTCGGGGGTCTTGCTGTATCTATTTTTCTGCCTCTGTTAGACGCCTCTATTAGAGGCATACGTGCAGAACGTTCGCTGGGCTTTAGAGCAAGGCTTTAGAGCAGGCCGCCGTCCTTCTCCCATGCCTCGTTGCGTTCGCGGGCGCGGTCCATGGCGTGGGCGGCTTCTTCGTAGGTCTTGAAGGGGCCCCACAGTGAGGTGACGGCGCTCTGCTGGCCGCGCTCAACCTCACCGGTGGCGAGGTTGTACCAGTATTCGTCAGCGTGCGGGCTGGTTGCGTCAGCTGCGGAGTTCAGGGTCTTTTCGACCGCCGATTCGATGGCTTCGCTCAGGTGGCTTTTCTTCTCGCTCATGGGTTCTCCTTCGACGGTATTGAGTCAGTATGTCTAGCATCTCACGCGCCCAGGTTCGTGGCAATGAGGCGGGCGAAGCTTCTCGCGGCGTTCCTCCCCTTTTCTCATGTCTTCTCCTCCGCTCCCCGCCGCGCGGTTTTGCCGCTAGCGTGCATGAAATTTTATTCACAATCTGGGAAAAAGGTACGGCTTGTGTATCCGCCGCTTTTTAGCGCCTGAGCAAGGGACACAACCCGCCCACGCCCGGTAAGATGAAACTATGTCTTCAACCAAAACGAATACTTCGCACAATCTTCCCGCAGAGCCCGGTCGAGCACCCGTGGGTTGTCTGACCCCCGGACGCATCACCCCCATGCGCCCGGTCCCCTCGCACATTGTTCGCCCCGAGTACGTGGGTAAGCCCACCGCCAACGAGGGTAACGACTCGAACATGTACACCCCCGAGGAAGTTGAGCGGGTTCGCGCAGCCGGCAAGATCGCGGCAGGCGCCATCGTTGAAGCATCCAAGATTTGCGTACCCGGCACCACCACCGACGAGATTGACGTGCTGGTCCACGAATACATTTGCGACCACGGCGCGTACCCCTCCACCGTGGATTATCGCGGCTACCCCAAGTCCGTGTGCACCTCCCTGAACGAGGTCATCTGCCACGGCATCCCGGATTCCACCGTGCTGGAGGACGGCGACATCCTCAACCTAGACGTCACCGCATACCTGGACGGCATGCACGGCGACACCAACAAGACCCTGCTCGTCGGCAACGTGGACGAAGAGTCCCGCCTGCTCGTTGAGCGCACCGAGGAGTCCCTCAACCGCGCGATTAAGGCTGTGAAGCCGGGCCGCCAGATCAACGTGATTGGTCGCGTCATTGAGAAGTACGCGGCACGTTTCGGTTACGGCGTGGTTCGCGACTACACCGGTCACGGTGTGGGTCGTGAGTTCCACTCGGGCCTCATCATCCCCCACTACGATGCGGCACCCGCCTACGACACCGAGATTCGTGAGGGCATGATTTTCACCATCGAGCCCATGCTGACCCTCGGCACCATCGAATGGGACCTGTGGGATGACGACTGGACCGTGGTCACCCGCGACCGCAAGCGCACCGCGCAGTTCGAGCACACCCTCGTGGTGACCGCTGACGGCGCGGACATCCTGACTCTGCCCTAAAGCGCAGACCTCTGGGTTTCCTACTTGTGCAGATACGAGCCCCAGCACCTCACTTTTATATCAATTCACCCACTGACAAGCCCGCCCACTCACCCGATTGCACGGCAGTAGGCGGGGCGAAAGAGAGAAAACCATGAGCGATTACGCAGAACCCGGCGTCATCACCGAGCTGCCCGCGCCCACCCCCAAGGACCTGCAGATTGGTGTGGACATTGGAGGCACCGGCATTAAGGGCGGCATCGTCGACCTGCGCACCGGTAACCTCGTGTCCGACCGCTTCCGCATTGATACCCCCAAGCCTGCAACCCCCGAGGCTGTGGCTGAGGTTGTACGCCGCGTAGTTGATGAGCTGCAGGGCCGCGACCTGGCACCGGACCCCGAGTCCGCTGTCGGCATCGACTTCCCCGCAGTGGTGAAGAACGGCATGGTCTTCTCCGCAGCGAACGTGGACGACTCCTGGATCAACACCGACCTGGAACAGGTCATGAGCGAGGCTCTGGGCGGCCGCACCGTCTACGGCCTCAACGACGCTGACGCAGCCGGTCTGGCTGAGGCAACCTACGGCCAGGGCCGTAACCGTGACGGCCTAATCGCTGTCATCACCCTGGGCACCGGCATTGGCTCCGCCCTCATCAACGACGGCGTGCTGATCCCGAACACCGAGCTGGGCCACCTGGAGATTGACGGCCACAACGCCGAGTCTCAGGCTTCCGCTCGTGCCCGCGAGGTGCACGAGCTGTCCTGGAAGAAGTACGGCAAGCGCCTGTACCGCTACTTCGAGCACGTACAGATGCTCTTCTCCCCCGACCTGTTCATCATTGGCGGCGGCATCTCCAAGAACCCGGAAAAGTTCATGCCCTACTTTGAGGATCAGATTCGTACCCCTATGGTCATGGCTGCCCTGCGCAATAACGCCGGTATTGTGGGCGCGGCGCTGTGGGCTGGCGGTATGCTGCCTGAGCGTCAGCGCCGCGGCGAAGCGTAAGGGCTTGCTTCCTGCTATCCGCCTCGGATAGCGCTTCACATACGTACGAAGGGACCGCCTTCCGAATCATTCGGAAGGCGGTCCCTTCTGTATGCCGCCGCTCATGTAGCGGCGGCTGAGCTCATTAGCTACTGGGTTAGCTAGTGGCTGTGCTAGTCAGTTACTGTGCTAGCTAGTTACTGGGCGATGCGGTCCTCACGCAGACGCGCAATCGCCTCCTCAAAGTCTTCAAGGTTCTCAAAGGCCTGGTACACGCTCGCAAAACGCAGGTAGGCGACCGCGTCCAGCTTCGACAGCGGCTCCAGGATGGTCAGACCCACCTCGTGCGCGTTAATCTCCGCCAGACCGCGAGCACGAATCAGCTCCTCAACCTCCTGGGCGAGCTTCGCCAAATCATCCTCACCCACGGGGCGGCCCTGGCATGCCTTACGCACGCCCGCGGCAATCTTCGAACGGTCAAAAGGCTCGGTCACGCCGGAACGCTTAATCACCGAAATGGTGGTGGTTTCAACGGTCGTGAAGCGGCGAGCGCAGGAGGTGCACTGGCGGCGGCGGCGAATTGCGGCGCCGTCATCGGTGGTGCGGGAATCCACCACGCGCGAGTCGGTGTGCTTGCAATAGGGGCAGTACATTGTTTCTCCTTGGCTGGGCGCTAGCGCCCGCGTATACAGCGCTCAAGAATATTTATACCTATTCTACCGTGATATACAGCGGATACACCGTATGGTGTGAGTGAATATACGCTCAGGGTGGACTCTGCTATGCAGAATCCACCCTGTCATTCCCACCTTGCGGGGTTATATATGTTTAGCGTCGAATGCAGCTCGGACCGAAAATCGTCTTGATTTCACCGAAGAGGCTCGGGTTCGGCTCCACGCGCACGCTCGCATCCAGCAACACCAGTTGCTCCTTATCGCGGGTGCGGATGAGCATGCGCACATCCGCGGTACCCTTGTGGTCGCGCAGGGTCTCCTTCAGCTCCTTTAGGTTCGCCTCGGTCACCAGGTACTCGGGTACCACGATGGTGATGGGTGCGGCGCGGCCGTCATCACTGATTTCCAGGATCTGCAGTTCCTGCGCGCTCATGTTCACGCTACCGTCGTCGCGGCGCTGCACGCGGCCACGAATCGAGCAGATGAGGTCGTCCGCCAGGGCGGCGCCCATCGTCTCGTAGGCGCGGGAGAAGAACATGACCGTAATGGTTGCGCCCGAGGGGTCTTCCAGCTCCACGGAGGCGTACTGGTTACCGCTGGACTTGGCGATACGACGCGAAACGCCGGTGAGCATACCCGCAATGGTAACGGTTTCGCCGTCGCGCACGTGCGAGTCTTCACCGATGATGTCGTGTACCGAATGGCTTGCGGCATCCGAGAGCGCACGCTCCAGTCCGCGCAGCGGGTGGTCCGAAACGTACAGGCCCAGCATGTCACGCTCAAAGTTCAGCTTCTCACGGCGGTCCCACTCGGGCACGTCGGGGATGGTCACGGTCAGCTCATCACCCAGGGCGTCATCCATTCCGAGGGAGCCGAAGAGGTCGAACTGACCCGCCGCTTCCTTACGCTTGACCGCCACGGCCGCGTCCACTGCCGCCTCGTGAATGAGGGACAGCGAACGGCGGGTGTGGCCCAGGTCGTCGAAAGCGCCCGCCTTAATGAGCGACTCGATGGTGCGCTTATTGCACACCTGCAGCGGCACCTTCTTCAGGAAGTCATTGAAGGACTCGTAGCGGCCCTTCTCCTCGCGGGCGGCAATCATGCCTTCGACCACGTTCGCGCCCACGTTACGGATCGCGCCCATACCGAAGCGGATATCGTCACCGACAGGGGCGAAGGTCAGGGTGGACTCGTTCACATCCGGCGCGAGCACGGTAATGCCCATGGCGCGACATTCGTTCAGGTACAGCGCGAGCTTGTCCTTGTTATCGCCCACGCTGGTCAGCAGTGCAGCCATGTACTCCTGCGGGTAATGCGCCTTCAGGTACGCCGTCCAGTAGGACACCAGACCGTACGCAGCCGTGTGCGCCTTGTTGAACGCGTAGTCAGAGAACGGCAGCAGAATATCCCAGAGCGCCTTAATAGCGCCCTCAGAGTAGCCGTTAGAAATCATGCCGTCGTGGAAGGTAGCGTACTGCTTATCCAGCTCCGCCTTCTTCTTCTTACCCATCGCACGGCGCAGCAAGTCTGCCTCACCCAGAGTGTAGTTCGCGACCTTCTGAGCAATCGCCATAACCTGCTCCTGATACACAATCAGGCCGTAGGTGGTGTCCAGAATATCCTTCAGCGGCTCTTCCAGCTCGGGGTGAATCGGCTCAATCTCCTGCTTACCGTTCTTACGCAGAGCGTAGTTGGTGTGCGAGTTCGCGCCCATCGGGCCCGGACGGTACAGCGCCAACACTGCCGAAATGTGTTCGAATTCCTCAGGCTCCATGAGCTTGAGCAGCGAGCGCATCGGGCCGCCATCGAGCTGGAACACGCCGAGGGTGTCACCGCGCGCCAGCAGACGGTACGATTCCGGATCGTCCAAAGACAGGGATTCCAGGTCCAGGTCGATGCCTCGGTTGACCTTAATGTTCTCCACCGCATCGGAGATGATGGTGAGGTTACGCAGACCCAGGAAGTCCATCTTGATCAGGCCCAGGCCCTCACAGGTGGGGTAATCGAACTGGGTGATGACCTGGCCGTCCGCCTCGCGGCGCATCACGGGGATGACGTCCACGAGGTCCTTGCTGGACATAATCACGCCCGCAGCGTGCACACCCCACTGACGCTTCAGACCCTCCAGGCCCTTCGCTGTCTCGAACACCTGGCCGTAAATCTTATCGACCGGGTCCTCAATGAGGGCGCGCAAATCTGCCGCCTCGGCGTAACGCTTATCCTCTTCGTTGTACACGTTCGCCAGGGCGATGTTCTTACCCATGACGTCCGGCGGCATCGCCTTGGTGAGGCGCTCGCCGACCGAGTATGGCTGGTCCATCACACGGGAGGCGTCCTTGAGCGCCTGCTTCGCCTTAATGGTGCCGAAGGTGACAATCTGCGCGACCTTGTCCTCACCGTACTTATCGGTCACGTAGTCGATGACCTCGCCGCGGCGACGATCGTCGAAGTCCACATCGAAGTCGGGCATGGAGACACGGTCGGGGTTGAGGAATCGCTCGAAAATCAGGTCGTGGTCGAGCGGGTTCAGCTCGGTAATGCGCATCGCGTACGCCACCATCGAGCCTGCACCGGAGCCACGGCCCGGACCCACGCGGATGCCGTTGCGCTTTGCCCAGTTGATGAAGTCGGCGACCACGAGGAAGTAGCCGGGGAAGCCCATGGAGGTAATAACCCCCACCTCGTACTCCGCTTGCTTGCGCACAACATCAGGGATACCCTGCGGGAATCGATAGTGCAGACCCTTTTCAACTTCCTTCACGAACCAGGATTCCTCGTTTTCGCCCTCGGGCACGGGGAAGTTCGGCATGTAGTTTGCCTTGGTGTTGAACTCCACGTTGCAGCGTTCAGCGATTTCGAGGGTGTTCTCGCAGGCACCGGGAATGTCACCAAAAATGGAGTACATTTCCTCGGGCGAGCGCAGGTAGAAGTTATCCGCGTCGAACTTGAAGCGCTTGGGGTCGGTCAGGGTCGAGCCGGACTGCACGCACAGCAGCGCCGCGTGGGCGGTGTGGTCTTCCTGGCGGGTGTAGTGCAGGTCGTTGGTCGCCACATAGGGCAGGTTCAGCTGCTTGGCGAGGCGGTGCAAATCCTCCTGCACGTTGCGTTCAATGTCGAGGCCGTGGTCCATAACCTCGCAGTAGAAGTTGTCCTTGCCGAAGATATCGCGGAATTCGCTCGCCGCCTGGACTGCCTCGTCGAACTGTCCCAGGCGTAGGCGCGTCTGAACCTCACCGGAGGGGCAGCCGGTGGTGGCAATCAGACCCTTCGAGTAGGTCTGCAGCACCTCGCGGTCCATACGCGGCTTGTACAGCTGACCTTCCAGCGACGCAATCGAGGAGGCGCGGAACAGGTTGTGCATGCCCTCGGTGGTCTCAGCCCACATGGTCATGTGGGTGTACGCGCCACCACCGGACACGTCGTCGCGGGAGCCGTCGCCCCAGCGCACACGTGAACGGTCGGTGCGGTGCGTGCCGGGGGTCAGGTACGCCTCCACGCCAATGATGGGCTTGATGTCGTGCGCTTTAGCCTGGCGCCAGAAGTCGAAGGCACCAAAGAGGAAGCCGTGGTCACTGGTCGCCATGGACTTCATGCCGAGTTCTTTAGCGTGGGTGAACAGGTCACCCAGGCGCGCGGCGCCGTCGAGCATGGAGTATTCGGTGTGCACGTGCAGGTGCGCAAAATCTTTGGTTGCCACGGGAATCTCCTGAAGATGTGGGCTGGAGGATGGGCGGTGAATGTGAAGCTGTATGCGGCAGCGCGCGGGTGGCTATAAATAGCCGGCTGTTTAGCCGAGCTGAACCTTACCCTCGCGCAGAGCGGTCAGCGCGTAGGACAGGTCGAGCGGGTACTCGCTGGTGAAGGTCACGCGCTCGCCGGTGCCGGGGTGGTCGAAGCCCAGGCGGTGCGCGTGCAGCCACTGGCGGGTCAGGCCCAGTTCGGCGCTAAAGCGCGGGTCGGCGCCGTAGGTCAGGTCGCCGCAGCAGGGGTGGCGCAGCGCGGAGAAGTGCACACGAATCTGGTGGGTGCGTCCGGTTTCCAGGTGCACCTCCACCAGGGATGCGGGGCCGAAGGCTTCGAGCACGTCGTAGTGGGTGATGGAGTTGCGTCCGTCTTCGACCACGGCGAACTTCCATTCGTTGCCGGGGTGGCGGCCGATGGGTGCGTCGATGGTGCCGCGTAGCGGGTCGGGCAGGCCCTGCACGAGGGTGTGGTAGACCTTGTCCACGGTGCGTTCCTTGAAGGCTCGCTTGAGTTCGGTGTAGGCGCGTTCGCTGCGGGCTACGACCATCAGGCCGCTGGTGCCCACGTCCAGGCGGTGCACAATGCCCTGGCGCTCTGCCGCGCCGGAGGTGGCAACCGAAATGCCCTCGCCCATGAGCGCGGAGATGACGGTGGGGCCGTGCCAGCCGGGTGAGGGGTGTGCCGCCACGCCTGCGGGCTTGTCCACCACAACGATGTCCTCGTCCAGGTGCACGATGCGGAAGCCGTCCACCTTCTCGGGGCGGATGTCCGCCAGATCGCGCGGTGCGGGTGCGTCCACGACGACCTCGTCCCCTGCGGAAAGCTTGTAGGACTTGCCGATTTTCACGGTCTTGCCGTTGTTGGTCACGGTCACGTGGCCGTCACGAATCCACCCGGAGGTGCGGGTGCGCGGCGCGTCGAGGGCACCGGCGAGTGCGGCGTCCAGGCGCATACCGGCGAGCGCGCCTTCAACGGTGAATTCGGCGCGGATGCGTGCCGTATCTTCGGCGGCGTTGGTGGTTTCGCTCATGCGGCTCTCCTTCGGGTGGTGTTTGCTTAGGTTTTCTGTGTGAGGGGTCGTCTGTGTGAGAACGGCTATAGGCACGTGTAACGGCGATGCAGCCGGGGCGGGGAGCTACTTGGCGCTCTTTTCGTCGGTGCTCTTATCGTCAGCCGGGGTTTCGTCAGCGGGCGCCTGCACGCGGGTGCCGTTGAGGTTCAGACCCTTGAAGTTCAGCAGCACGATGAACGCCATGCACACGCAGATTGCAGAATCTGCAATATTGAAAATCGCGAAGTTCGGTACGGAAATAAAGTCAACCACGTGACCGGAACCGAAGCCGGGCTCACGGAAGAGACGGTCGAAAAGGTTGCCGCAGATACCGCCGAGCAGACCGCCCAGCGCGAGGGTCCAGGACAGGGCGCGGGTGCGGCGCAGCAGGTAGAACACCACGGCCGCGGCGGCAACCATGACGAGGGTGAAGACCCAGGTGACGTTCTCACCCATGCTGAATGCGGCGCCGGAGTTACGGATCGAGTACCACCACAGAAGCCCGTCAATGACGGTGATGCGTTCCCCCAACTGCATCTGGGTAACGACCAGGTATTTGGTGCCCTGGTCGATTACGAACACGACGGCGGCGAGCACGAGCGCGAGAATCCCCGCGGAGCGAGCCGAAAGGATGCGCACGCGGCGTCCAGTAGCTTCTTCGGTGGTGTTTTCGGCAGCGTTATCGCTAGCCTGTGCGACTGAGGATTCAGCAGTCTTGGGGGTGTTGGTCATAGCTCTCCTCTAGTCTGTGCCGGTTGCTACGCGCCCGAACGCAAACCTGGTGCGGTACCGTTCGATAGTGCCCCTCTAGCTTAGCAAATCGGGGTAGTGCATCGAGTATTCGGCGGTGATTTGGCGGGTGCTCTCCCCCGCTTCTCATCCTGTGTTCTCAAGCCGGGCGGAGCAGGTATGAGAATACCGCCCGGTTCTCTCCATCTTCCCCGGTGAATAGCGGTGGAAGAGAAAGAATCCGGGCGGCATACGCCTCAAAGCGTCGTTAGCTCATTCAAGCGAACTGATTTATGCGGAAGCCTCGATGGACTTGAGGTTCTTGAGCTCCTGAACCTGTGCGTCCAGGTGCTGCAGCAGCTTGGAGCGGTAGCGGCTCTCGAAGCCGCGCAGAGCCTCAACAGCGATCTCCAGCTCTTCCTTCTCGTCGGTGAGGCGAGAGAGAACCTCTTCGCGCTGCTGCTGAGCTTCGCTCACCATAGCGTCAGCCTTCTTCTCAGCCTCTTCGATCAGTTCAGCCTTAGCCTTCTCGCCCTGTGCCACGTATTCGTCGTGAACCTTCTGTGCCATGGCGAGCAGTGCCGCCGCATCCTGAGGTGCAGCCGGTGCCGCGGAGGACTGTGCGGGTGCTACAGCCGCTGCGGGGGAATCGGGTGCGTTTGCAGAGAGCTGCTCAACCTGACGCTCCAGAGCGTCACGCTCGGAGTAGAGTGCGCGCAGTTCGACAACGAGCTCGTCCAGGAAGTCGTCGACCTCGTTGCGGTCGTAACCGGCCTCTTCGGTCACGATCTTGAAGCTCTTAGTGATTAGGTCTTCAGGGGTGATTGCCATGGGCTTCTCCTCTAGGTATCCCTACGGGGTTTGGTGATGAAGTTGAGTGCCGCGGATTCACCAGCCAGATAGCTCGTGGTCCCAATAATTCAGGGTCCCGATGGCTCAGGGCACGGCTATACCGCGATGCAGTCGTTGGCACCAATTCTACTATTCTTTGGGTTCTGCACCGGGTTTTATATCGGTTGAACCGTAAAATATTCGCTCTGCGCAAGGGTGGGATTCACCACGTCTAATATCCTCCCTAGTCCCCGCTTGTCCCCCTTGTATTTTCTGCCCTGCGGCGCATTTTGAGAAGGTTGTCGAGAAGACATTTTGACGATCCCCCAGGTAGAACACAGGCGCAAAACACAGGCACAGAAAACCCCCGCTCTGCACTCAACCCGTGAACGGGTCAGGCAGGCGGGGGTCTATCGTTTGTGCTCGTCAGCTGTCGCCTCTTAGCGGAGTACGCGCTTACGAGAAGGCCGCGGTCATCCGCATCATGACGCTCAGCAGCAAAGACAACAGAACAATCAGAATCAGGAAGCCGGTGTCCAACGCAACGTTACCCACACGAACTGGCGGGATCAGGCGGCGCAGCTGGTTCATCGGCCAGTCAGTCACCGCATACACACCGCTGGCGAAGAGCAACACAATGCCCTTGGGTCGCCACTCCGGAGCGAACATGCGCACCCAGTCAAAGAGCATGCGCAGCAGCATCGCAATGTAGAGAACGTAGACAACGATCGTAATGAGGGCGAAAATATAACCCATCTATCAGTCCTTAGCCCTGGTCGAAGGGGAATTCGCCGTCGGTCTCAAAGCCGGCGGGAACCTCGGAGTTAGCCACACCCAGAACCTCCAGGTTGGAGGGGGTCAGCAGGAACACCTTAGCGGTGACGCGCTCAATGCGGCCCTCCAGTGCGAATGCCAGACCGGATGCGAAGTCCACCAGGCGCTTTGCGTCTGCGTCAGGCATTTCTTCCACGTTCATAATCACGGGGATGTTCTCGCGGAATGCCTCACCAATGATCTTTGCGTCATTGTAGGAGCGGGGGTGGATAGTGGTGATGCGACGCAATTCGTCCTCTTCTTCCTCGTAACCGTAGGTGTATCCGTTGGTTTCTTCGGGCTCGTAGCCCTGGTCGTAGTAGCCGTCGTTGGAGTACGTCTCGGCGTACTGCTCGGTGTATTCGGTATTCGGCACCGGGGTGTCCTCCCAATTATCTGCGCTGGCGTCGTCCCAAGTCTGCTCGGTTTCTGCCAGATCAGCTGTGGTTTCAGGTGTATGAGCGGTGGCGTATGCCGCTGCATCTACGGTTGCTCGTCCGTCGGCAGATTCTTCTGCGTCCAGATACTCGGTTTCTGTACCGTCATCGTAGCTATCAGCCTGCAGGTACTCTTCCTGTTCAGTATAGGCGGGTTCGTCCTGCAGGTGGTAGGTTTCGCTCTGCGACTCGGCATCGCTGTACTGTGCCGAGCCGGGCAGCACTGAGAGCCTGTTGGCGCTGTCGGTCTTCTGCGCTGTAGCAGCCTGCCCTGCGGAGGCGTTTGCCTCCCGGCGGGAGTCAGCCTGCACAGCCTGCGGGGATTCTTCCGGCATCGTCTCAGCGTTCTGGTATCGTTCCAGGCCGAGGAAACCCGCCAGACGGCTTTGTTTCGCCATGATTCTCTCGCTGTTCTTTCACGTTGGTGGTGTACAGGTTCTGCCGTAGTGCGTCATCAGAAGGTGTGTGCGTAACGGTACGCCATGCACCGGCATGTATATATTACCAGCGCCCACCCCGCGCAGGCGGTCAAGGGCACCGATGAGTATGCCGCCAGTCTGCATCTAAAGTAGCCCAGCGCTCGAAGAGACAACGCACGGCGCGTAGCTTAGGCGAGGCTAGAGCGCCGGGCGCTTACCCATGATGTCGCTACCCACGCGCACGCAGGTCGAGCCCCAACGCACCGCCGCCTCCAAATCCCCGCTCATGCCGGCAGAAATCTCGGTCGCGTGCGGCACCTGCTCACGCACCAGCGACGCCAAACCGTAAAGCTTCTCAAACGCCTCATCCGGGTTCATGCCCAGAGGCGCCACCGCCATCACGCCACCGCAGCGCAGATGCTCGTGATTCTCGATGCGCTCCACCAGCTCCAGCAGCTCGGAGGCGCTCGTACCGCCGCGCGCGCCCTCAGCGGCGTGGCCAGCCGTCGCAACCTCCGCCAGGGACACCTGCACCAGGCAGGTCAGCGCGCCATGCTCCGCCGCCGCGGGTGCGGGCGCCTCTCCCGCCTCAAAGCGGGAGAGCTGGTTCGCGTACGCCTTCGCCAGCGCGTCCGCCAGGGAGGGGCGGTCCACCGAATGCACGCTGGAGGCGTACTTGACCACAGACTTCGCCTTGTTCGTCTGCAGCTGACCGATAAACGCCCAATGCGGGGGCTGCACCTCACGCTGGGCGCAGTAGGCGGCAAGCTCACGAGCCTTCCCGCTCGCCTCCTGGTCGCGGTTCTCACCGAAGAGGGTCACTCCCCCATCCAGCAGTGCCGCCGCGTCGGAGGCGGGGAAGAACTTCGTGACCGTCACCAGCTGCACCGGGGCGCTCGCCTCGGTACGCACAGCGCTGTGGTCCTGCTCCGCAGTGCGGATACGCTCAAGCACGCGGCGGTAGTTCTGCAGCAGCTGCTCGGCGCGTTCGGGAGTGTACTGCAGGTTCTCTTCTACGTTCATTTCAGACATCTTCTCTCCTTCAGCGGCTTTCTATCTTTAGCAGCTCTAGGCGGCGGGCTCTGCCGCCTTCTCAATCCACACCAGACCCGCAATACGGCCTGGCTTCTCACCGCGGTTCGTGAACCCGCGATGCGAATACACCTCGGGCTCCTCAAACGTGCACTGCGCACAGTCCATGCTCACCTGCACGCCCGCCTCCTCCAGCACGGCGCGGGCACCGGCGGGCAGATCCAGGCCGGGGGTCTGCTGGCTGGTCACCGAATGCACCTGCGGAATCAGTTCGGTGGACTCGGTGCGCATCGCCTCGGGCACCTCGTAGCAGCTACCGCAAATACTCGGACCCAGCCAGGCGGTAATTTTCTCCGCGCCGAGCTGACGCATCCGCTGCACAGTCTGCTGAAGCACGCCATCAAGCAGGCCGCGGCGGCCAGCGTGAGCCACCGCCAGGATTGGTTGCCAGTTCGCGACCCGCTCACCCACCAGCACCACGGGAATGCAGTCCGCCACCATAATCGCCAGGGGCACGCCCTCACTGCTAATCGCCGCATCGGCGACCGGGGAGTTCTCCAGCACCGCGCGGGCACGCTCAGCGGTACGCTCCTGCGGGGCACCGGGCGCGTAGGATTCCGCCTCGTAGTCTTCCGGGTAGGCAATCTGCACGCCGTGCACCTGGTTCAGGTAGAAGAACGGCTCGGTGCCCAGCGCCTCCTCCAGGGCGGCACGGTGGTTGAGGGTGCGCACCAGGGAGGCGTCCATGCCGCCGCCGAGCTCATCGTCCACGTGCAGACCCAGGTTGCCTGCCGCGCGGGAAGTGAAACCCACCCGCACACGCCAAGAGCCCAGGGTGCGGGTATCGGCTGAGGCAAGTAGTGGAGTTTTGGGAGCGTCGCTCATCGTCTATTCCTTCATCAGATGTCAGCAGGTATAACGGCGGGTATAGCAAAGGGGAGCCGAGAACAGCACAATGTGCGTGTTTCTCAGCTCCCCTATAGCTTCATAAGACTCTCAGCCGTGCAACGCCTAGGTGGCGTTCACAGCCGGGCAGACTACTTCAGGAAGTCAGGGACATCCAGGGTGTCGCGGCGAGCCGGAGCTTCCTCCACAACCGGGGGAAGGTCAACGTCGAAGCCAGCAGCGCCGGTGGAAGCCGGAGCAGCAGCGGGTGCGTTGTAGCCGTAGCCGTTAGCAGCCGGAGCGGTGGAACCGCCGAAGGATGCCTGGGTGCGCTGAGCCTGGGTAGCTGCAGCAGTGGAAGCGTTGGAGTTGGTCTCCGGGTTTACTGCGTCGAAGCCAGCAGCAATCACGGTCACGCGAGCCTCATCGCCCAGTGCGTCGTCAATAACAGCACCGAAGATGATGTTTGCGTCGGGGTGAGCCACTTCCTGAACCAGGCGTGCAGCCTCGTTGATCTCGAACAGACCCAGGTCGGAGCCACCCTGAATGGACAGCAGAACGCCGTGTGCACCGTCGATGGATGCTTCCAGCAGCGGCGAAGCGATAGCCAGCTCAGCTGCCTTCACTGCGCGGTCCTCACCGGATGCCGAGCCGATACCCATCAGAGCCGAGCCTGCACCCTGCATGACGGACTTAACGTCAGCGAAGTCAAGGTTGATCAGGCCGGGGGTGGTGATCAGGTCGGTAATGCCCTGCACACCGGAGAGCAGAACCTGGTCAGCGGACTTGAATGCGTCCAGCATGGAGACGTTGCGATCCGAAATCGACAGCAGTCGGTCGTTCGGAATAACGATCAGGGTATCAACCTCATCGCGCAGAGCAGCGATACCGGTCTCAGCCTGGTTGGAGCGGCGACGGCCTTCGAAGGTGAAGGGGCGGGTCACCACACCAATGGTCAGAGCGCCGAGGGAGCGGGCAATACGTGCCACGACGGGTGCGCCACCGGTACCGGTGCCACCGCCCTCACCTGCGGTCACAAAGACCATGTCTGCGCCCTTGAGGACTTCCTCAATTTCCTGCGCGTGATCCTCGGCTGCCTGACGGCCAACCTCGGGGTTTGCGCCCGCGCCAAGACCGCGGGTCAGCTCACGACCAACGTCCAGCTTAACGTCTGCATCGGACATCAGCAGAGCCTGAGCGTCAGTGTTGATAGCAATGAACTCAACGCCGCGCAGACCAACCTCAATCATGCGGTTGACTGCGTTGACGCCACCGCCGCCGATACCAACGACCTTGATGACTGCCAAGTAGTTCTGGGGAGTTCCAGCGTCCATGTATTCCTCGATTGTTCCGTGTTCCAGCTTCGGAAGACCCGCAGCTTAATCTAAGCCTGAAGGTTTCCTCTAAAGAATGACTTTATCTGCTAGGATACCAAACTGTTTTTGTCGGTTCCTAGTCACACAGCGCAATTACCCCCTCTTTTTGCGGATTTCACACAAAAAGGGAGGATAAAGCGCCTGAATGGTTCCCCTAACGGGTCACCGGTACGCGCGGGGCAGACACGTCATAGACGGTCACCTTCTGCGTCTGTGCCTCGGAGGAGGTCTCCTCCTGGGCACGCTTAGCAATAGCCTGGCGCAGGGAGAGCAGGACCTTAGCCTTCAACTCACTCTCTTCAGCGGTTCCCCACTGCACCGTAGTATTATCCCTCAAGGTTAGAGTGATACTTGAGGTTGACGTAGCGCTGGCTTCCTTAACCTGAGCTAGAAGTTCAGAGGGCATTGCCGAAAGCGCGGTAGAAATAGTGTGGAACTCAGCCGAAGTCTGCGGGTCATCACCGCTGAAACGAACCAGCGGCACCGACGTATCGGGCTGAGTTGCCGACTCCAGAAGGCTCACACCATCGCTATCAACAGTATGGTACGTATCGCCCTGCTTCACAACCGCAACCGCGGTACGCTCCTTCAGAGTCACCACCAGCTCATGCGGCGGACGGCTCTCCACCTGCACGCTACGAATCACATTATCCTGCCCGAGCAGCTCACGCACCTTCTTCTCATCGATGCGAGTGAGCGGAACGCCGCGCAGAGGCTCAAGCTTCTGCTCCACCTGGGTGGTTTCCAGCAGGGATGTGCCGCGCACCGTAATCTTCTGAGTCGCCAACAGGGGCGAGAAGAAGACCAGCACCACATACAACACCGCGATAATAGCCAGTGCCGAAGCGGTGTACAGCAGCTTACGGGCACGAGTCAGAGGCGCACGCTCCTTACGGGGGCGCTCCTCAGCACGCAGACCGTCCAGACCCGGATCCTGACGCAGACGCTCACGGTGAGCCTGACGGCTCGCACGCTCGCGCTCCTTCTCAATCTCCGCGGCGCGCTGCTGCTCACGCTCGGCACGCCAACGACCAAAACGACTCGTGGGGCGAGGCTCTTCAACAGCCTTCTCCCCCGCCTTATCGGCGCGTTCCTCAGCCTTCTGAGCGGCAGACTCTTCGCGAGATTCAACAGAATCGGCAGAAGACTTCTTGTCAGAACTCTTCTGAGTAGCCTTCTGATCGGCTACTTCCTTTTCTGCGCTCTTCACCGACTGCGAGGATGCAGTCTGAGCAGATGCACCCTTGGCGGATGAAGTCTTCGACGAAGAATCCTCAAACGCCTCAACATCAAACAGCTCGGGCGCATGCTCAACCTCAGACACGGTACGACCGGTCATCAGCGCAGAACGCACCGAATCCTTCAAAGACTGTGCTGAAGAATGAACCGCCGCAGCGCTCTTGGACGCCGAAGAATCAGCACCGTTCTGACTGGGCGACTTATGCACCACCGGCTTACGCGGCATGTGTCGCACGGAGCTCGAAGACTGAGTAGCGGAAGGCTGATTAGCGGCAGACTGCGCACCAGAAGGCTGAGCAGAAGCCTCCGAGGATGCAACCTCGACAGGCTTCACGGCGTCCACAGACTTCATAGCTTCCGAGGGCTTTGCAGTCCCAGTAGCTTCTGCGCTCTTCACAACCTGAGGCTGGGTGGCCTGCGGCTGAGTCAGCTGAGACTGCGCAGATTCAGCCTGCACAGACTCAGATTTCTTAGCCTCAACCTGCGCATTCTCAGCTACCTGCTGGGCGCGCAAACGAGCACGCGAACGCGGAGCCTTCGGCGCGCGCGAGGAGGAATGCCCCTCCGAAGAGAGACCAGAACTCATCGGCACAGCCTAAGCCTCCGACTTCTTCGACTCGCCACCGTGACGGATTTCCAGGGACTCCAGCAGACGCGCACCCAAAGCGGTCACATCGCCAGCGCCAACGGTCATCACAATATCGCCAGCCTGAGCGCAGGTCACAATATCCTCAATAGCGTCCTCAGCGGTAGCGTAACGAACCTCAGAGAAACCAGCACCGGTAATCAGCTCACTGGTCACACCCTCAATCGGCAGCTCACGAGCCGGGTAAATATCCAGCACATGAGCACGGTCAGCCATCGACAGGGCCTCAGCGAACTCCTTCGCGAACTCGCGAGTACGAGAGAACAGGTGCGGCTGGAAAATCACGTACAGGTTGTGGCCATCAGCCACGGTACGGCCCGTCTCCAGAGCGCGGAACACCTCGGTCGGGTGGTGCGCATAATCATCAAAGACCTTCACGCCAGCAACCTCACCACGCAGAGTGAAGCGGCGGTCAGCGCCCACAAACTCAGCCAGTGCACGAGCAATATCAGCAGCCTCGTAACCAGAAATCAACGCCGAGGCAAAAGCAGCCGAAGCGTTCAGCTGGTTATGAATACCGGGCACCTTCAGAGCAAGATCCTGCTCGCCTTCATAACGCACACCGCGGCACTCAAAAGACCAGGACAGATGCGAAGAAGAGGAAGAACCCGCACTGGTAATCTCGCTAATGCGCAGGTCAGCATCCTCAGACTCACCGTAGGTCACCACGGGCACACCCGCCGCACGAGAACGAGCCGCCAAATCAGCCGCACCCGCATCATCAGCGCAGGTCACCACAACACCGTTAGGAGACAGCGAACCCACAAAACGGTTGAACGCCTCAAAGACACGCTCATCGGTCTCATAGAAATCCAGGTGGTCCGGCTCAACGTTCGTCACCACAGCAATAGCCGGGCGGTAACGCACAAACGAGCCGTCCGATTCATCAGCCTCAGCCACAAAAATCGACTCCGGGCCCTGAGCACCCAGGTGAGCGTTCGTGCCGCGACCAGCAATCACGGTGCCCACCGCAAACGACGGGTCAGCACCCAGCTGATCAAACATCACAGAAATCATGGAGCTGGTCGTGCTCTTACCGTGAGTACCGGCAACAGCAACCACCTGAGACTCACCCATCACGGCGGCAAGAGCCTCAGAACGATGCAGCACACGCAGACCCTGCGCACGAGCGGCAACAAGCTCCGGGTTATCCTCACGAATCGCGGTAGAAATCACCACGGTATCAACATCCACAATGTTCTCAGCCTGCTGAGGAACACCCACACGAGCACCCGCAGCACGCAAAGACTCAACAGTAGCCGACTCCGCACGGTCAGAACCGCTCACCGTCACACCAGCCTGCAGCATCAGAGCGGCAATAGCGCTCATACCCGCGCCACCAATACCGATGAAGTGCACACGGCCCAACTCGCTCATCTTCGCACGCTCAGGGAACGGCGGGTTCAGCGGTGCAGGCAACACCATCTCAAGATTCATCAATTCAGTCATTACTTCTCAGCTGCCTTCAATACTGCTTCAGCCATAACGCGCGCCGCGTCACGGATACCAAGTTCATACGCCGCAGCGCCCATACGCTCCAGCTCCTCCGGGTTCGCCATAAGAGCCGGAATTTCACGGGCAAACCACTCACCGGTGACCTCTGCATCCTTCACCAGCAGAGCCGCAGACGCCTCCACCAGAGAACGAGCATTCAGAGCCTGCTCACCATTACCAATGGGAAGCGGCACAAAAATCGCGGGAACACCCACCGCAGCAACCTCACTGACGGTCGCCGCGCCCGAACGCACCAGCAGAAGATCAGCGGCAGCGTACACATCCTGCATGCCATTGCTGAACTCAATCTGACGGTAATTCGGCGCGCTCAACGGCTCACCATTCTTATCCAGAACAGCCTTACCCTTACCGGTAATATGCAGAATCTGGAAGTCCCACTCCGCAAAGTGATCACGGCACGCCGCCACCGCATTGTTCAGGCTCTGCGCACCCAGCGAACCACCGGTCACAATCACGGTCGGCTTCTGCGGGTCCAGGCCCAGGTTACGGCGAGCCTTCGAACGGTGCGCCTCACGGTTCAGGTAGGCAATCTCATCCTTCATCGGCATGCCCACCAGGGTTGCACGCGGGAAAGGAGTATTAGGGAACGCCACACCGGTGAACTTAGCGAACGTACCGCCCAGGCGGTTCGCCAAACCGGGCTTCGCATTCGCCTCATGAATCACCACGGGAATCTTAGCGCTCAACGCCGACAGATACGCCGGCGGGCACACGTAGCCGCCCACGCCAACAACCACGTCTGCATCTGCTTCTTTGAGGATGCGGCGGGTCTTCGACAGGCCACCAAAGAACTTAGCGGGGAAAGCCAAAGCGGCACGGTTAATGCTACGAGGGAACGCTGCACGAGGAATGAACTCAATATCGAAACCAGCTGCCGGAACCAGCTCGGCTTCCATCTTATCCGCAGTGCCCAGCATCAGAATCTTAGCGTTCGGTTCAAGATCACGAACCGCACGCGCAATCGCGAGCATCGGATTAATATGACCGGCGGTGCCACCACCGGCGAAGACTATAGAGGGCGCCTTCTTCGTCATAGGTCTTTCTCCCAACACATCGGTACAGCATCATTTTACGCTATCGCACCTGTTCAAAAGAGCGCCCCCGCCATTGAGCTACAACTCAACAGCGAGGGCTTTATCTTATATTCAGCACATATTCATCACGGGTAGAGGCACGAACCGCAGCTCACTCCCCCGAATGTCAGCCCCCGATATGCAGGCTTCACGGAGCGGGTTCCGCGGGGTTTAGCCCTGCTTACGGGTGCCGCGCTGATCCGAGTTCCGAGCCGCGCCCTGAGCCGGACGCTGCGCCTGCTGAGCGCTGTTCTTCGGAGCGCCCTTGGCCTGAATACCCTTTGCCTGGGTGCCCTGTCGCGGCGCTACCTGACGTTGAGCGCCCTGTCGAGGATTACCCTGTCGAGGATTGCCCTGTCGCTGGGCACGACGCTGACGATCCTCAGGATGCAGCGGCTGCAGACCCGCAGGTAGCGAACCCGACGGACGGTGCTGTGCGCTACGGGGCTGAGCACCACGAGCCTGCTGCACTCGCTTCTGAGCAGCAGGTTTCTGAGCAGTAGGCTGCTGAGCGGTACGGGGCTGAGCAGTACGAGGCTGAGCAGGCTTACCCTGTGCCGCTCGAGTAGAGGCAGTACTCTTCTGGGCAATACGAGTCTGCTGACCGGTACGAGGCTGAGCGGGAGCCTTCTGCTGAGCTGCCTTCTTCGGTGCAGGCTTCTGCGGTGCAGGTTTCTGCGAGGCCTTCTGCTTCTGAGCTTCAGCCTTCTGCTCCGCCTTCACACGGGCAGCTTCCTCACGAGCCAGACGCGCTTCCTCACGAGCCAGACGCGCCTCTTCTCGAGCCTGCGTCGCCTCCTGGCGAGCCTGTTCCTCCTCACGACGAGCCTGCTCCCGGGCCTGGCGCTCCTGCTCACGAGCCACACGAGACAACTCGCGCTGCTGATCCGGCGCAAAACCCAACCAACGGCGCAACGTACTCTCCGGACCGAAAACAACCTTCAAAGGATTATGTTCCTTCAACAGGTGGCCACCAGCAGCCGCACGAGCAGCCTCTTCCTGATTCAGCACATCCTGCAACGGCGTACGACGCTGCCATTCAGCATTCTCACGACGAACCTCACGCGCGCTCTGGGTCTCAATATTCGACGGTTTCGTCGCGCCACGCAACGGAGTCTGCCGCGCAAACGCCAACAACAAACCCGCCGCAAACAACGAGGACAACAGCGACGAACCACCATAGGAGACAAACGGCAAAGGCACACCAATCACCGGCAAAATACGGGACACCATGCCCATATTGATAATCGCCTGAGAGGTCAACCAAATCATGATGCCGCCCGTAGCCAAACGCACCAGCGGATCAGTAGTACGCAGCATAATACGAACCGCGCAGTACACCAGGCCCACATACAGCAGCAGAACCGCCAGCGTACCCAGCAGACCCAGCTCCTCACCAATAATGGCGAAAATATAGTCGTTATGCGCCTCAGCCAGGTAGTTATACTTCTGGCGCGACTGGCCCAGACCAACACCCAAGAAGCCACCGGTCGTCAGCGCCACCTCACCAGAATTCGCCTGGTCACAGTTAGCGTTCGTGCACGAGCCCCAAATACCGAAAATACGAGCCACACGGTTCGCGCTACTGAGCACACCCACCAGCGCCAACACCGCAAACGCGCCGCCAATCTTCAGCAGCGAGCTGCGAGAAGCACCCGCCAGCCACATCATGCCCACAAAAATGAAGCCATACACCATGGCGGTACCCATGTCACCACCGAGCATAATCAGCAGCACCAGGGCACCCACACCATAAATCGAGGGGAACAGCGTGCGCCAAATACTACGAGAAATATCGCCGTGACGGCTGTACACCCACGCCAGCCACATAATAATCGCCAGCTTCGAAAACTCCGACGGCTGGATCTGTCCGATGCCGGGGATCTTCAACCAGTTACGGTTACCGTTCACCTCAACGCCAACGACCACCACAGCAAGCTGCATGACCAACGCGACAATCAGCATCGCGTACACCACAGACTTCTTGTGGTAATACCCAACAGGGATACGCGTAATACCCGCCATCGCGAGAACGCCCACGACCAAGAACATAATCTGAGACGAAACCTGCGAGAACGGCGACTGCCCCTGCGAAATCATGGTGACGCTCGACGCCGACAGCACCATAATGCAGCCAAAAATAGCCAGACCCAGGGTCGTCACCAGCAGCATCACCGGCACATCCCACAGGTCAGCCTTCAAACCACGACGGTACAGCCTATCGGCACGAGCACGGAACGGCGCAGAGAAATCCTCCCAACCGGCTCGCAAAGACGCCCAACGACCACTCGCGGTCGAACGCGCCGAAGAAGCCGAACGCTCCGAAGATGCGCTGGTACTCACATGCCCTCCTATAGGCCTCAACTGCCACGGATTCGTCGTGGCGACTACACGAAAAAGGTTCAGGGGTGGGACACCATTACCATCCCACCCCCGAGAAGAACCCGCAAAAAGCACCCCGGTCACCCGAGACACCCCCTGCAGGTAGCGTCCTAAGAGTCAGCCAGCTGGGCGGCGACAGCGTTCGCAAACGCATCACCGCGCACCGCATAATTCTTGAACTGGTCCATCGACGCAGACGCGGGAGCCATCAGCACGGTATCGCCCGGATGCGCCAGCTCAGCAGCCTTCGCAACGGCCGCGTTCATCACGGCAATGCCGTCCGAAGAATCAGCCACAGCGGCGGTCATATTGTAGGTCGGAACCTGCGGAGCGTGGTTAGCCAACGCCGACTTCAACGCCGCAGTATCAGTACCGATAATCAGTACAGCCTTCAGGCGCTGAGCGTGAGCAGCAATCAGCTCATCGTACTCAACGCCCTTCGACAGACCACCGGCAATCCACACCAGCGAGGGGTAACCGCTCATCGACGCATTCGCGGCGTGAGGATTCGTAGCCTTCGAATCGTTCACCCACATGATGTCGTTCGCATAACCCACCAGCTGGTTGCGGTGCGCACCGGTCTTGAAGGAACGCAGGCCCGCGCCCACAGCCTTCGGGTCAATATCAGCCGCACGGCACAGCGCCGCAGCCGCCAGAGCGTTCTCCACGGTGTGCTTCGCAGGCATCTTACCGGGAGCCGGAGCCAAATCCTCCAGAACCGCCAGCTCATACGCCTCGTTGTAACGGTTCTTCAAGAAGGCGCGGTCCACCATAATGTCCTCAGCCAGGCCGAGCATCGACACGGCGGGCATCTCAGTGGAGCTGAAGCCAATCGCGCGAGCGCCCTCAATAACGTCCGCGTTCTCAACCATGCGCAGGGTGTCCACATGGTCGGTGTTGAAGATGCAGGCAACCTGAGTGTGCTCGTACACGCGAGCCTTATCAGCCTTGTAACGCTCGAACGAGCCGTGCCAGTCCACGTGATCCTCAGCGATGTTCAGAACCACCGAAGCGTACGGGGACATCGAGTAGGTCCAGTGCAGCTGGAAGCTGGACAGCTCCACCGCGAAGAACTCGTAGGGCTCATCGTCGGCAATGGCGTACACGATGGGCATGCCCACGTTGCCTACCTGAATAGCCTTCTTACCGGCAGCCTTCAGGATGGAATCAACCATGCCCACGGTGGTGGTCTTACCGTTCGTACCGGTCAGGCACAGCCACTTGGGGGTCAGGCGGTCGCTACGCTCATTCAGGCGCCACGCCAGCTCCACATCGCCCCAAATCTGGATGCGACGCTCGTAAGCGTCCAGCATGACCGGGTGGTCGGGACGCACGCCCGGGGAGGTCACCACAAGCTCGGGTTCCTGACCGTCTACCAGGGGCAGTGCACGCATGTGCTCGGGACCAAATAGGCCCTCAACGTTGCCGTAGGCGTTAGCGTACAGGTCGATGCGTTCACGCTTCTCCGGGGTATCAGCCCCGTCGATGACAACGATCTTCGCGCCCAGCTGGGCAAGCACGTCGGTCACAGCGTCGCCGCTGGTGCCCATACCCACCACGACCACGCGCAGGTTAGCCCAGGGCGCACCCCAGTGAGTCAGCTCCGCGAGGCGCTCGTTCTCGTACACCGGGTTCACCGCAATAGCGGCGGCGTTCGCTTCAATGCGAGCTGTATCCGGCTGTTCAATAGTTGACATTAGTGAATCACTCCAGAAGTCTGCGAGAACCAGTCACCGAAGAACAGCGCCAGGGCAACGAGCACGCAGAGGGCATTAACAACCCAGAGGCGGAACACGGAGTTCACTTCGCCGCTGCTGACGGTACCGGGGGCAATGCCTCGCTTATCAATTGAGTACATGCCGTTGACGCCGACCTTCTCCATGTGATGGTGGAAGGGGGTCATACGGAAGTAACGGTGCGCGTGTAGGGGCTTCTCCCCCGCTGCCACCGAACGCTTACGGCTGGTCTTGAACACGAACTTCTGCACAATCACAGAGAACACTTCCAGCACGGGAATCAGAGCGATAACCAGCAGAAGCAGCTCGGTGCGGGTGAACAGCGCGAAAGCAACCATTGCGCCGCCCAATGCCAGGGAGCCGGAGTCGCCCATGAAGATCTGTGCCTTCGACACGTTCCACCAGAGGAAGCCAGCCAGCGAACCCACCAGGGAAGCAGCAATCAGCGCCAGCGAGCCGGGGTCGCGCACATCGTAGCAGGCGGTGCCAGCGCCAGCGGAGCAGGCGTGCACGTACTGCCAGATGCTGATGGTCAGGTAGCCGGAGAAGATGGTCATCATGATGCCGCCGGCCAGGCCGTCCAGACCATCGGTGAAGTTCACCGCGTTCGTACCGGACAGAGAGATGAGGGTAATCCACGCAACCAGCAGGATGCTACCGAAGACCGCGCCCGCCGCGAACAGGTCAATGGGAAGGTCACGTACGAAAGAGATAGCGGTCGACGCCGGGCGAGCACCCGACTCGTTCGGGAACTGGAACGCCAGGTATGCGAAGGGCAGGGTCACGCCCAGAAGACCAATGGTCTTCTGCTTCTCGGTCAGACCCTCGTTGCCCTTATTGCGGAACTTCATGATGTCGTCCGCCGCGCCCACACCGAGCATGCCCAGGGTGAAGGCGATGGTCAGCCACGCGGTAGCGGTCGGCACCGGCGCGGTACCGAAGAACAGGGCGCTCACCGCAAGGGTCAAGAAGTAGGCGAGAATCGCCGCGGGGATGAAAATCAGACCCGCCATGGTGGGGGTGCCCGCCTTGTGCTGGTGGGCCGCCGGGCCTTCCTCACGGATGAGCTGGCCAAGCTTGAGGGACTTCATCTTCTTGATGAACACCGGCAGCGCGGTGAGGGAGATGAGGAATCCGAAGATTCCAGCAATCAGCACGGTAATCATAAAGCGCTACCCTTCGTTCGTGGTCTGTTCGGTCGAAGTACGGTCGCCATTAGCGGTACCGTCCAGGTGAGCGGCAAGGTGGTCGCTCAAATCGGTGGTTTCAACAAAGTCACCGGCAGAAAGCCAGGTCGGTGCCTGCTCTTCCTCAGCGCCGAAGGTGTACTCGGCGAAAGCAACCTGGTCACCCAGAATGCCCAGCTTCGCGCCGTTCGAGGACTTGAAGAGCACAATGTCGCCGGGGTGAACCTCGGCGCGCAGGATCTGCTCTGCCTCTTCCGGGGTCTTCACCCAGGTCGCCTCATTACCCCAGGAGCCTTCCAGATGAGCAGCGTTGTAGATGGGCTTCGTCTCGTCGCCCACAGCAATCAGCTTGGAAATGTTCATGCGCACCACGAGGCGACCGATGCGGTCGTGCTCCTCCACGGAGGCGTCACCGAGCTCCAGCATGGCACCCAGAACAGCCCAGGTGCGGTGCGGCTGACCGGTCGCCGGGTCGACGGTGCGACCCAGCTGCGCCAGAGTGCGCAGTGCAGCCGCCATCGACTCGGGGTTCGCGTTGTAGGCGTCGTTAATGACGGTCACGCCGTCAGCGCGGTCGGTGCGCGCCATACGCCACTTCGAAGCTGCCGCCGCTTTGTTGAGCGCGCGAGCAATCTTCTCACCGGAAATACCGCTGTTGTAGGCGATTGTCGCAGCAGCCAGCAGGTTGTGCACGTGGTGCTCACCGATCAGCTGCGAGGAAATCTCGTACTCGCTACCGTCGGGCAGGCGCAGAGTGAACTCGGGGCAGCCAGCGTCGGTGGTGCGCAGGTTCAGCGCCGCCACGTAGCGTTCGTAGGGCTGGCCGTTCGCGTCGGTCTTCTCGCCCACGCCGAAGTACGTAATGGGTGCAACCGAACGCGACGCCATGCGTAGCACGCGCTCATCGTCAGCGTTCAGAGCCAGGGAACCGGTCGGCTGAACGCCCTCAGCCAGCTCGCCCTTAGTACGCTCAATATTGTCCACGCCGCCGAACTCGCCAGCGTGCGCGGTACCAACCTTCAGGATTGCACCGTGATCGGGGTGCGCAATATTCGCCAGGTACTCGATGTTGCCCACGTGGTCGGCCCCCATCTCAATGACCAGGTAGCGGGTAGACTCATCCGCACGGAAAACGGTCAGGGGCACGCCCACCTCACTGTTATAGGAACCAACCGGTGCAACGGTCGGGCCCTCCGGGGCGAAAATGGCGGCAAGAAGGTCCTTGGTGGTGGTCTTACCGGCGGAACCGGTAATACCGATAACGGTCAGCTCACCCTGAGCGCGCATCTGCTCAATGGAGTAGCGCGCCAAATCACCCATCGCCAGCACCACGTCGGGCACCTGGATGCTCGGGTAGGGCATGCCCTGCTCGTCGAGTACTTCGCGCTCGACCAGCGCCAGGGTCGCACCCCTCTCAAACGCCATGGGGATGAACCTGTGACCGTCAGTGACCGCGCCGGGCTTCGCCACGAACAGGGTACCGGTCTGCACCTCACGGGAGTCGGTAGTGGCGAAGTCTGCGTGCACCTGCTCCTCGCGGCCCTCCAGGCCGATAGCGGTGCCGCCGGTTGCCTCAATAATCTGGGCGGCGCTGAGCTTAATCATTCTTCACCATACCTTCAGCGGTCTTAGAGTCACTTTCATCGAGCATGCGCTGGTAATCAGGCAGAATCTCGAAACCGTGCGCACGCAGGGCACGTGCGGTTTCAACGCGGTCGTCCAGGGCGATATCCACGCCGTCAACATCTTGTTCGGTTTCGTGGCCGCGGCCAGCAATCAGGATGGCGTCGTGTTCGCCAGCAAGGGCAATCGCCGCATCAATAGCAGCCGCACGCGGAGAAATGTTCAGAATCTGGGTGGCACGGCGGTTCTCAGCCTTCTGCGCGCCCTCCTCAACGGCGGCACGAATCGGCGCGGGTGCCTCACCGTGCGGATCATCATCAGTCACGATGACGATATCTGCATTCTGCGCAGCAATCGCACCCATAATCGGGCGCTTGAGCTGGTCACGCTCACCGGTCGCACCGAAAACAATCATGACCTTGCCATCACCGGGGCGATCCATCGCCTCCAGGGCACGAGTCAGGCCGTCAGGGTTGTGGGCAAAGTCCACAATCGCGTGCGGAGCCAAAGAAATCAGCTGCATACGACCCGGCACCACCGGAGTCAGAGCCGAACCGGACGCCAGCTCGGGCAGCAGGCGCTCACGCTCAGCGGAGTCAGTGTCCAGGTACGCCATGAGCGCCGCCAGCGCAGCATTCGAAACGTTAAAATCAGCGGGCAGACCGGTGTAGCATTCAACGCTCTCACCGGTGCCATTAGCCACGTGGAAGCGGTGGCCCAGACCCTCACGCTGAACCTTCACCACAGCCCAGTCGCGGGCACCAAACTCTGCGGGCACCTCAGCCAGACCGGCACCGCGCGCAGTCACCAGACGGTGCACCTGCTGCGCACCCATCTGCTCGCAAGCGGCGGAGAACATCTTCTCGCCCCACTCGTCATCAGCAGTAATCACAGCCAGCTCGGCACGCTCGGGGGTGAACAGCTGAGCCTTCGAGTCGAAGTAGTGCTCCATAGTGCCGTGCAGATCCAGGTGATCCTGAGTCAGGTTCGTGAAGCCAGCAACCGCGTACTTCACGCCGTCCACACGGTGGTAATCAATCGCGTGTGAGGAAACCTCCATTGCGGCGCAACGCACCTGATGCTGACCCATAATCGTCAGCAAAGAATGCACGTGAGGAGACTCCGGGGTGGTCATCTTCGAAGGAACCGACACACCATCAATCAGAATCTGAATAGTGCCAATCAGACCGGTCTTCACCCCCAGACCGGTGCGGAACACCGACTCCAGCATGTAGGTGGAGGTGGTCTTACCGTTCGTACCGGTCACAGCATAACGGTGAGTGGCGGGGAACGACGCCGAACCATAAATCAGCGCAGCCAACGGACCCACGTACTCGCGGAGGTTCTCCGTCACCAGGACAGGCACCGGCGCCTCGCCCAGCAGCTGCGCACCGGCAGCATCCGTCAAAATAGCGGAAGCACCCAGCTTCAACGCAGCCTCAGCAAACTGTGCGCCGTGCACCTTCGCACCGGGCAGAGCCACGTACAGGTCCTGCGGACGCACGCCTCGGGAGTCCATGCTAATACCGGTAACCTCAACAGAATCACCGGATTCAGAACCCTGAACGCCACTAGCCAGCTGGGAACTCACCTGAGCACCCAATCCCTGCAGATGTTCGCGAAGGTGCGCCAAACTCACCGGGCGCACAGAATTCGGGCGCAGAGTCTGAGCGTCGCCGCCCAGCAGGTTCTGGCCGGGTGCGTGAGATGCGGTATCCATCGTCCTTCTTTCCTCTCCGCTGTCCGAAGCGGTGAGCTCTGTATGGTCAATGCGCTCAAGGCACACAGGGTCATTCAATATTCTACGGGCTTTAGGCTTCGACAGGTGTTCAGTCCCGGGGCTTCTTCATCACGAATCAGCTACCGGGAACCTCTCCCCCGCTCGCCTTTAGCTCGTCTTATTGGGGCTATCCTCAGCAAAAAGCGGAATCAACTCCGGTTCACCGGTAGAACGCGGCACATTATAGGTGTGCAGGGTCTTCTCCATAATCTTGGAGAACTCAGCCGTCGTACCGTTCGCACCCACGCTACCCTCAGGACGCTGCATGGTCACCGCCACCAAGAACTGCGGGTTCTCAATCGGCGCCACACCAATAAAGGACGTCGTGTTGCCGTCGTAGCCGCCCTTCTCACTCGGAGTTTCCGCAGTACCGGTCTTACCGCCCACGCGGTAGCCGGTCACCTTCGCCGGACGGGCGTGGCCTTGCTCCACCACATTCTCCATGAGAGTCAGGCAGGAAGCGGCAGTCTCCTCGCTGACCATGCGTTCGCCAGGCTCTACGGCACGCTTATGTTCGGTACCGTCGGCGTCAATGATCGCGTCCACAATGCGCGGCTTCAGACGAACGCCCTTATTGCCCAGCGCCTGGAAAATCATGGCGGTCTGCAGCGGAGTCTGCGCAACACCCTGACCGAACAGCACAGTGTACTGCTGACGGCCATCCCAATCACGCCAATCAGCGATTATACCCTGCTCCTCACCGGTCAGCTCAATGCCGGTAAACTCGCCGACGCCGTACTTCTTCAACCAGTTGTAGCGCTCTTCCTTGCTGAGCTTCTGACCGACCAGCACCGTACCGGTGTTCATCGAGTCATGAATAATGCCCGAGAAAGTACGCCGCTGCGCCCCGTGCTCAAACGCATCCTTGAAAGTCTGGCCGTCAATCGTGAGGGTCGCGGGCACATCATACACACTAGTCGGAGTCGTCAGGCCCTGCTCAATCAGCGCCGAAGCAGTTAGCATCTTCTCGGTCGAACCGGGCTCCACGCTCTGCGAAATAGCGCGCGGGGTCATGTCCGCCGCGTCCTCAATGGTTGCCGCGCCCGGGTCCATCGTGGAGGAATCAGCAAGAGCCAAAATGGAGCCGTCACGCACATCCATAACAATGGCGGTACACCATTCAGCTTTCAGCTCCTCGGCGCGGGCACGCACCACCTGCTGCGCAAAATACTGCACATCACGGTTAATGGTTAGGCGAATATTCTTACCGTCCACCGCCAGGCGCTGCTCTTCCTTCGCTACGGGGATACGCACGCCATCAGCGCTAATCTCGTAGGTGCGCTCACCGGGGGTACCGGCAAGCTCCTTCTCAAAGACACGCTCAATGCCCACGGAGTAGTTACGGGACACCGTACCGCCCGTACCGTTGCCGTCTGCCTCTTCAACAATGTTGTACTTACCGACCACGGAACCGCCCACACTACCGTTGGGGTACAGGCGCTGAGAGAACGCCTCACCGTAGATGAAGGGCGCACCCAGGGCATCAATCTTATTGAAAATTTCCGGGGTGATATTTGCTTTGATCACCGAGTACTTTGAGGTGCCGTCCAGCTTGGACTTGATGAACTCGTCGGTAATGCCCGGGTCAACGGTCTTGAGAATATCGACCATCTCGTACACCAGCTGGTTGGGGGTGACCTCAACCTTCTGGGTGCGATCCTCGTTGTAGCGTTTGAAGGTCGCCACGGCGCTCTGGTCAGCAGTCAGGTTATAACGCTGCACAGTACGCGCCATGACGTTGCCGTTGATATCGAGAATCTGACCGCGCACAGCAGGCAGCACCTGGGAGCGCAAACGCTTCTGACGGGACGCATTCGCCACTGCACCGGGGTCAAAGCCCTGGCGGATAAACAGGTTCGCACCGATAACGCCCAGAGCGCAGGTGGCTGCGGCGCCTGCGACGAAGCCACGGCGGGTCAGATCCGGCTGACCGGATGCCGATTCGTTCGCGTTCTTACGCGCGTCGGAGCTCATGCGGTGGTCCTTTCGCTGGTCTAGTCTATCGGTGATGCTACGCATCCTGTGGTCAATATTGTTTATCGTGCAACCTGGCTTGCCGCGGGGCTAGCTGCGGGCTGCTGAGCGGCGCTCGGTGCGGCGGAAGCAGCCGGGCTAGCAGGGGCGCTATTCGCCGGTGCGGGGTTGGCCTGCTGAGCTGAGTTAGTTTGCTGAGCAGGGCTCGCCGAGGCGCTTGCAGATGCCTTAGCCGCCGCGCTCGCCTGGCCGTGGCGCTGCTGAACGGACTTGTCCGCGTCCACAATGCTCTTGGCGTAGCTTTCGTTCGAGCCAGCTGCCGGAGGCGAAATCAGATTCTCCTGCTTGTTTCCCTCAGCACCGGTCGGGCTTGCCACCGGGGCGGGGGTGCCCTCAATCGTGGAGGACTGCAGGTTCAGGGTCGCCTGCGAAGAGCTCACAAACATGCCCAGGGTACTGGCGCGTATCGCCAAATCCTGCGGGGCTTCCTTGAAACCAATCTCCTGCTGCAGCGCCTGGTTCTCCTGCACGAGGCGCTGTTCCTGCGCGCGCAAATCCACCATGTCGTACTGTCGGGTCACAATCAGCACGTTAAGCAGCAGAATAAAAATCAGGGTCAGCGGAATTGCCGCAAAAACAGCGAGCATGGTGGGCGGGCTGAGCTTACGGGCTCGGCGGCGCACAGTGGACAGCGGGTTACGCTGCTTGGGCTTCGTTTCGCGTGCTTCTTCGGTGCGTGCTGCCGCACGGACGCTCGAGGGAACACGGCTCGCGTTCGTTGAGGTGCGCTTACCACCGTGAGATGCGGCGGTGCTGACGGGGCGGACCACCGGCTGGGAGGCGGTGACCGGCTCCAGACGCGCGGTACGGGTGCGGCCGGAGTGGGCTCGGGTGGAGGTGCGGCTCGCCCCGGTAGAGCCGCCGGTAGAGCCAGTAGAGGATGCGCGGGTAGAGCCAACGGCGCCGGGGGTGCCGGCGGCAGGGCGCGAGGAACCGGCGCGTCGACTCCGCGGGGCGCCCTGGGTGCGGGTGGGGCGCTGGGATGCGTGCTGGGTGCTCACTCTTCTTCGCTTTCTGTCTTCTACTTGGCGGGGATGCGGATCTTCTCGGCGGCGCGCAGCTTGGCGCTGGCGGCGCGGGAGTTCTGTTCGATTTCCTCGTCGGTAGGCGGTTCGGCGCCGCGGGTAATGAATTTGACGGTGGGCTTGTGTTCTTCAAGCTCTACCGGGAAGCCCTTGGGTGCCTTGGAGGTTGCCTCCGCGGTCAGTGCTCTCTTGACGATTTTGTCTTCGAGGCTGTGGTAGCTCATGGCGACGAATCGACCACCGAGGTTGAGCGCCTCCAGGGCTGCCGGTACGGCGCGTTCGAGGGCTTCAAGCTCGTGGTTCACTTCGATGCGCAACGCCTGGAAGGTGCGCTTGGCGGGGTGGCCGCCGGTGCGCTGCGCGGCGACGGGCACAGCCTTCTGAATAATGCGTACGAGCTCACCGGTGGTTTCCAGGGGCGCGTTGGCGCGGGCGGTGCAGATGGCGCGGGCGATACGCGATGCGAACTTCTCTTCGCCCCAGTTGCGGATAATGCGGCGCAGCTGGTCTTCGCTGTATTCGTTGACAACAATACGGGCGGTGAGCTCATCTTCGGAGTTCATGCGCATGTCCAGGGGCGCGTCGTAGGAGTAGGCGAAGCCTCGGGTGCGTTCGTCCAGCTGCATGGAGGAGACGCCCAGGTCCATCAGGATGCCGTCGATGCCCTGCACGCCGGCGGTTTCCATGGCGCGGTCAATTTCGTCGTAGACGGCGTGGACGGGTACGAAGCGGTCACCGAAGCGTGCCAGGCGTTCGCCGGCAATGGCGTGCGCCTGCAGGTCGCGGTCAATACCGATGAGTACAAGGTTTTCGAAGCGTTCGAGCAGCGCCTCGGAGTGGCCACCCATACCGAGGGTGCCATCAATAACGTAGGCGGTGCCGCGCTCCTCAACGGCGCGTTCAATGCCGGGTGCCAGCAGGTTAATGCAGCGGTCCAGCATGACGGGCACGTGGCGTTCGCTGGCTTCACGCTGGGAGAGGTTCTCAATGGATGCGCCGGTGACCTTGGCGGCAGCGCCGGATGCGGTCGTACCGGTTTCGGGGGCGTGGTCTACGCTCATGGGTGCTCCTGTGAGAGTTTGTCCTGCGGGAAAGCTTACGGAAGAGTGGTGCGGTAGTGGTAGAGAGATGCCGGGCGGTAGCCATCGCACCGGCGGGGTGCCGACTAGAGTAGCGGGCTGAACGGGTCCTCGTCGAGGGCAGCGAATTCAGCTTCGGTGCGGGCGAGGTATTCCTCCCAGGCGGCTGCATCCCAGATTTCTGCGCGGGTACCGGATCCGATGACGACGAGGTTGTCGGTCAGTCCTGCGTATTGGCGCAGTATCGGCGGGATGGTGATGCGTCCCTGCTTGTCGGGCAGTTCGTCTGAGGCTCCTGAGAGGAAGACTCGCAGGAAGTCTCGGGCGGCTCGTCCGGGCAGGGGCGCGGTGCGCATCCGTTCGTGGATGCGTTCAAATTCTGCGGCGGGGAAAACGTACAGGCATCGTTCTTGACCGCGGGTCAGAACGAGGCCTGCTGAGAGTTCCTCACGGAATTTGGCGGGAAGGATGATGCGTCCTTTGGCGTCCATTCGTGGTGAGTAGGTACCTAAGAACATTCACTTCACCTCCCCGATGTGTGCCCCTGATGTGTGCCGTTGTGCTGAAGCCTGCGGGAGCGTGGTTGCTCCACACATCCTGTAGGTGCCGGTGGCGGGGTGTGCCGGGCCGACGCCTCCGCCGTCTGTTTGAGGGCACGGCGATAGGACTGACTTTCAGCTTTCCCCTCCACTTTACCCCACTTTCCACCACCTACCCCACCCGGCAGAGTATCTTTTAGTGTTTTTATGCTCTCTTCTGCATTTTTAACGCTGCCGCACAGCTTCTACACAGCTTCGGGCGTATTCCCGCTCAGTGTGCAACCCTCAGATTGCCTGCTTCGAGGGGGCTCAGGTCTGTTCACCGTTCGGGTCTGTTCACGGTTCGGGGCACAACACCCGGCACCGGGAACTGAGTGCAGAAAATGGGCACAAGAAAGCGGAGGTAAGAGAATTCTTACCTCCGCTTAATCAGTCTTGAGTTTTGAGATGTTCGCATCGGGGGTCAGCTCTATGAGCTAAGCCGCGAAGCTTCTGCACCCTAAATGCTTTAGAGCTGGCCGTTATTACGCTCGTCCCAGCGGTTCTCCAGGCGGTTCATGAAGGAAGACTGATCCTTCTGCTCGCGCTGACGCACACGGGCTGCGCCTTCTGCCTTACCGCCGAGGAAGGAATCCACCGGGGTCTTCTTGCTGGTGGTTGCGAAGTACACGCCACCGGCCGCGAAGAGGAAGCCGAATACGCCCAGCCAAATCATGTTAGATGCGACCGCGCCAATAATGATGCCCAGGCCGATGAGAACGAAGAGAATACCGAGAGCCAAATGGCGAGCACTAAAAACCGGCGCAGTATTGCCGGTTGAAGACATGGAGGAGGCAAAGTGCGGATCCTCATTGCTCATGAGTTCTTCAAGCTGGTCCAGAACCTTCTGTTCGCGCTCGGACAGTGCCATCGTTTTCTCCTTTGAGGTGTCTCTGCTCAAGATGACGTCGGTATCAGCCGGGTTAGCTAGTGCATCAGCTGGCGCGGTGAGCGCTTCTTCCCGTCGTATGCTTCCCATGGTACCGCGCCGGGTGGGGTTGGCGCATTCTTTTCAGGCAGAAGCGCCTTAAGGTCTTCTGCGGAGGGTGCCATCCTTTCGGCGGAGCTTTCCTCAGCATAGTTCCCTTCCTCAGCCTTTTGCCCAGTCTTTTACTTGGCTTTTTGTCCAGCCTTTTCCTCGGCTTTCTGTTCCGGCCCAGCCACCCCGGAGGCGGGTTTGAGGCTTTCGCGGCTGTACTTGCGGTGAATGGCGTCCATGACATGCTCCACCTCGGACCATCTGCCGCTTTTCACGAGGCGCGCGCCAGATCCCAAGTGAATACCAGACCCCGAGTAAATACCAGCCCCTGTGCGAGTACCGTTCTGCGGACTATTACCAGCTCCCCCGCCGCGTCGTTGTGCGGAGCCAGTTTGTATGGAGCGCGAGTTTGCCCCACTCTCGATGGAGTCGAAGAGAGTTTGTTGCACCCCGTCTTCTGCGCGGGCAAGCTTTTCGGCACGCACGCCGATAAGTCGCAGGGCGCGGGGCGCCGCTTGCCCTACCAAGATTTCATCTGCGCGCAAGGCTTCCAATGCCAAGGAAGCAATCTGCATGCCGGAGTCTACGGGCACGTTCAGGGCAATAGCGCGGGTGTGCGTTTCGAAGGTGCTGTAGCGGATTTTGAGGCTGAGCCCTCCGGCGAGTTTCCCGGCGGTGCGCAGGCGCTTTCCCAGTTTGAGACTCAGCTCCCGAATAGCAGCGCTCACCTCCTGGGCATCGGTCGTATCCGTCTCGAAGGTGTGCTCGCCACCCATGCTTTTCTCTTCACGTTCGGTGATTACGGGGCGTTCGTCAATGCCGCGCGCCATGGCCCAGAGGTGCTCGCCCTGGGCGGTACCGAAGCGTTCTTTGAGCCAGTCCAGGCTCATGGACCTCATCTGGGCGATGGTGTGAATACCGTATCGGGAGAGCTGCTCGGTACTCTTCGCACCCACTCCCCACAGGTCGGAGACTTTTCTCGGGTCAAGAAATTCTTGAACGCGCTCGGGTGGAATGACCCACAGCCCGTTCGGTTTACTACCGGTGGACGCCATTTTGGCAAGCAGTTTATTGGGCGCAACCCCCGCGGAGGAGGGCAGGGAGAGTTCCTGCGCGATGCGGTCGCGAGCGCGCTGCGCCAGGGCGACGGGATCGTGGCCGTGCAGATAGGCGCCGGTTAGGTCCACGAAGGCTTCATCCACACTAACCTGCTCAACGTAGGGACTCAGATTGTTCAGGATTGCCATGACGGCACGGGAGTAGTGCCGGTAGTCGCCACGCAGCGGCAGGACGGTGGCGTTGGGGCTGAGGTTCCGGGCGCGGCTAAGCGGCATGCCGGAGCGCACCCCGTGGGCGCGCGCCTCGTAGGAAGCGGAGCATACAACCGAACGGGGTCCCAGCGGCGCCACGATAATGGGTTCGCCACGCAGAGCGGGGTTTTCGAGGAGCTCGACGTTGACAAAGAAAGCGTCCATGTCCAGGTGCATAATGACGCGGCCGTTCCTTGCGCCGCTGTTCTTGCCGGTTCGCGCCTGCCCCATGTCGCCTCCTCTCATAGCTTCTACGCCCACCTACCGAAAATATAGCACATTTCTACGAAAAATGGGAGTAATCTATCGTAAACATGTTCGTAAATGCGTTCTCTTGGACTTTTCTCCACTAAGCTAGAAGAAGTGCACACCGCACCGCATCAGGACCGTACACAGCGACCATCAGCAAGGATAGTATGACTCCCCATTCTCCTTCCGGAGCACCCACTCCCCAGGCGACCGAGAGCCTCACCGTAGCGGCGCCGAATATCCAGGCGGATTCTGCGCACCTCGCTGAGCGCATTGCTGAAGAGCAGCGAGCCTACCTGCACGCTTTTGACACTCTCATGGCGGAGTTTTTTGCCCGCCAGCGCGAGTTACTCGAGGGTATCTCCCCCGAAACCCTGCCCCTGCTGGAGGCCATCGAGTCCCTCTCCACCGGCGGCAAGCGTCTGCGCGCGCTGCTGAGCTACTGGGGTTGGCGAGGTGCCGGCGGTGCACCCGTAACCGAGGAACGCGCATCCTGGTCTATTGTGAAAGCTGGCATGGCGGTGGAGCTGTTCCAGACCTCCGCGCTGATTCACGACGACATTATTGACCGCTCCGACACCCGCCGCGGCGCTCCCTCCGTGCATAAGCGTTTTGAGGCGGCACACGAGCAGAATAGCTGGCGCGGCGATGCGTTCAACTACGGTCTGACCGGCGGCATCCTTGCCGGTGACCTGACCCTGGCATGGTCTGCCGAGGTTTTCGCGTCCCTGGGTGAGGGCGCAATCTACGGCGCCCCGGCGCGCACCATTTTCGACCGGATGCGCACCGAGGTTCTGGCGGGTCAGTACCTGGACGTCTACTCCGAGGTTCTCGAAACCGAGGACGCCCAGGCGGCTCTGCAGCGTGCCCTAAACGTGATTCGCTTCAAGTCCGCCAAGTACTCCTGCGAGCACCCCTTCACGATTGGTGGCGCTCTGGCTCTGCAGGCTGCCGCACTGGAGGACGGCACGGGTGCCGTGAGCGAGCAGCACCCGGTACTCGCCGCCTACCGCGCGTTCGGTCTGCCGCTGGGTGAGGGCTTCCAGCTGCGTGATGACGAGCTGGGCGTCTTCGGTCAGCCCGAGGTGACCGGTAAGCCCGCTGGCGATGACCTGCGTGAGGGTAAGCGTACCGTGCTGGTGGCGCTCACCTCCGCTGCCCTCAACGAGAAGGATGCGGCGCTTCTGCACAATAGCTTGGGCGACCCCGAGCTGAGCGATGAGCAGGTGGAGCGCATCCGCGAGCTGATGGTTTCTTCGGGTGCTTTCGCCAAGCATGAGCAGCTGATTGAGCAGAAGTCTCAGGCTGTGTTTGAGGCACTGGAGGCGATGAACCTGGACGAGCTGACGCATGCGGCACTGACCGATATCGTGGGTCGTGCTCTGCGCCGCAAGGCATAGATGCGCTACGTCGCAAGGCGTAGAGGTCCACCACATATAAACGTTAAACAAGTTGAGGCGACATACCGGAGTATGCCGCCTCAACCTATTTAGCTATAGTACTGAGCCGCTATTACCAAGCCGGATTACCAAGCCAGTGCCTGCGCACGGCGACGAATCTCAGTCTTACGACCGTCAATCAGTGCGTCGATGGGACGACCGGGCAGGGACTCGTCGCTGGTGTACAGCCACACGATAGCTTCTTCATCGCTGAAGCCGGAATCCTTCAGGACAGCGAGGGTGCCCTTGAGGGATTCGAGCACACGCGAACCGTTCATGAACAGTGCGGGTACCTTGCGCACGTTGGTTTCCGGGTCGCGCAGAGCGATGAGCGTACCGTCAGAAATCAGGTTGTGAACGCGGGTCACCTTCAGGTCGAGTGCCTGCGCAATTTCGGGGATGGTTACCCAATCGCCAACGAGGGCGAAGGTCTGAGCAATATTTTCGTTAGTCACCTTTTAAGAGTGCCAGAGCTGGCACGTATTTACCACTTTTGACCCGCCGCAGGTTCGCTGCCCCTCCCGGGTTCTTTCGTTCTTGTACTTTGCCCGTTGTTCTTGCGTTGGAGTCGGGTCCACCGGCACTTTGTAAGAATTCGCTGAGTGTTCACCTGCCCGGCGCCCTCTAGTATCGCTTCTGCCCAGGTGGGCGGGCTAAAATGTTGAGACGTATGAATACTCCCAGCCCACGCCGGATTTCTCCCGTGAACCCTCGTTCTTCTGCAAATACTTCTGTTCCTCCCGCCACTCGTCCCGCTGCCCCGGATACCGCTATTGGTTCTTCGCAGTGGCTCAGTGGCGCCATTATTGAGGGTCACTACCAGGTGGGTTCGCTTATTGGCCGCGGCGGCATGAGCGAGGTGTATTATGCGCTGGACCTGTGGTCGAATAACCCGGTTGCGCTCAAGGTTCTCTCCCCCGCTCTGGCTGAGGATGCAGCGAACCGTCAGAAGTTCCACCGTGAGGAGCGCTCGATGCGCCAGGTGGGTGGCGGCGGGCATACGGTGGGTGTGATTTCGTCGGGTACCGAATATTTTTCGGGCGAGATGGTCATGTATATCGTGCTCGAGTATGTGCACGGTTGTACGCTGAGCCAGTTGCTACGTGTACGTAATGCCCTCTCGCTGGGTGAGGCTCTGGATATCCTCATTCCGGTGGTGGAGGCGCTCTCGGAGGTGCACGCTAACCGCTACCTGCACGGCGATATTAAGCCGGGCAATATTCTTCTCGACGCTAACGGCCAGGTGAAGCTGACGGACTTCGGTCTTTCCCGCCGTGACGATCAGGTGGATGCTGGCGCCCCCATGGGCACCCCCGCCTACGTAGCGCCGGAGGTTCTTGATCCGAAGGTGAAGGTCGGCGCACAGGCCGATATTTTTGCGCTCGGCGTGATGATGTACCGCATGCTTTCAGGTCGTCTGCCCTTTGTGGGTCTGGAGAATGACCAGCAGGTGCTCTACCACAACGCCAACATTGAGATGCCCGCGCTGACCGATGTCGCACCGGGTGCGGACCGCGATATTGCGGGGCTGATTTCGTGGTGTACCCGCAAGCAGCCTCACGCCCGCCCCGAGGATGCGACCGAGCTGTTCACGGCTCTACTGGAGATTTCTGAGTCACTGGGTGAGCATGAGCGAGCCTGGCGTGCCCCCTCATGCCCGGAGCCGGAGCTTCCTCTTTGGGAGGCCGTCGCCGATATTGCGGAGCGTAGCGGCGCCGCGCAGATGGTGCGTAACACCCCGATTAGTGCTTTTAGCGATGCCCGCGATTTGCTCGCCTACGATGTCTACTCCCCCGATAGCCTCGTGTACGATGCCTCGACGGCGGGTCAGGGCGTGCACCTTGCCGACGTGGATGCTGAGGACTCGGTGCTCAACCGCCAGGGCATTCCGCCTCTGGTGAGTTCCGCCTCCGATAATGACGATTCTGACACTGATCAGGAGCAGGAGGGCTCAAAGGGCAAATCCAGCAAGCGTGGTCTGGGCTCATTCATGAGCCGCCGTACCGCCGCGGCGAAGGGTCCGCTGACTCAGTCCGTTGGTATTGGCCCGCAGACGGAGCAGGAGTTCATCTCAGCTCATGGCGAGTACGCCCCAATCCATGCGGAGCGTTCGTTGAGTCCCTCCGGCACACGTCGTTCGAAGTCTAAGGGGGCGGCGAGCGCGTCGGAGGCTTCACCGGCAGAGGAGACCGCTTCTTCTCAGGAATCCGAGCAGTCTTCGCAGAAGGATCCTCGCCTGCCCGCCAAGCAGTTTAGGACCCCGCCCTCGGGTATGGCGGTGGGCGGTTGGGCTCTGGCACTGATTCTGCTGGGCATGGGTTCGAGCTTTACCGGTTGGTGGCTTGCGACCTCACTGGTGCAGTCGCAGTGGTGGCACAATATTGAGGCGTTCCTGACCTTCTAGTAGTGCTCCCCCCTCGAGCACTCCGTCCTCGTCTGTGCACTCCGTCCTCGTCTGTGTGGTGCACAGGTTAAACGCAATGCCCGGGTCTTCATTCACAATGAGTGAAGACCCGGGCATTGTTTTTCTGCTATTTCTCACCGACTAGTACGGCGAGGCGTATGAACGTTTTATGCGCGGTTCTTGAGGTACTCGGAGACCAGGAACGCGATTTCCAGGGACTGCGAGTGGTTCAGACGCGGGTCGCACAGGGACTCGTAGCGGTCAGCCAGTGCTGCCTCGTCGATAGCGTCGGAGCCGCCCAGGCATTCGGTCACGTCGTCGCCGGTCATCTCCACGTGGATACCGCCGGGGAACGAGCCCAGAGCCTCGTGCACCTCGAAGAAGCCGCGAACCTCGTCGAGCACGTCGTCGAAGCGACGGGTCTTGTAGCCGGAGGGCACGGAGATGGTGTTGCCGTGCATCGGGTCGGTCACCCACACGACCTTCGCGCCCTCGGCCTGCACGCCTTCAACGATGGAGGGCAGCTTCTCGCGAATGTTCTTCGCGCCCATGCGGGTGATGAAGGTCAGGCGGCCGGGCTCGCGGTTCGGGTCGAGCTTGTCAATCAGTGCGAGTGCGTCCTCGGTGGTGGTGGTCGGGCCGAGCTTCACGCCGATGGGGTTGCGGACCTTGGAGAGGAAGTCCACGTGGGCGTCATCGATGCCGCGGGTGCGCTCACCAATCCACAGGAAGTGTGCGGAGGTGTCGTAGGGCAGGTGGGTGCGCGAATCGATGCGGGTCAGGGCGCGCTCGTAGTCCAGAACTAGTGCCTCGTGGCCGACGTACATGTCGGTGGTCTTGAGTGCTTCGAAGTTCACGCCGCATGCTTCCATGAACTTGAGGGCGCGGCCAATTTCGTTGGCGGTCTTCTCGTAGCGCTCATGCGCGGGGTTGGAGGTGAAGCCGCGGTTCCACTGGTGCACGGCGCGCAGGTCTGCGAAGCCGCCCTTGGTGAAGGCACGGATCAGGTTCAGGGTGGAGGCACTGGTGTGGTAGCCCTGCAGCATGCGCTTGGGGTCGTGTACGCGGGCTTCGGGGGTGAAGTCGAAACCGTTGACGGTCTCGCCGCGGAAGGAGGGCAGGGTGACGTCGCCGCGGGTTTCCATGTCTGCGGAGCGCGGCTTGGAGAACTGGCCCGCCATGCGGCCCATCTTCACCACGGGCATGGAGGCGCCGTAGGTGAGCACTGCAGACATCTGCAGGATGGTCTTGATGCGGCCGGAGATCTTGTCGGCGGTTGCACCAGCGAAGGTTTCTGCGCAGTCGCCGCCCTGCAACAGGAATGCGCGGCCTTCAGCGACCTCACCGAGTGCCTGGCGCATGGCGTCGACCTCACCGGCGAAGACGAGCGGCGGTACCGAGTTCAGCTCGGCGATAGTGCTCTCAAAATCTTCGTGCTCGCTCCAGGTGGGCTGCTGGTCAATGTGCAGCTGACGCCAGGTGTCTAGGCCGTGGTCGGTGGCCTGCGAGGTGTTGAGGTTTTGATTGCTCATCTTCACTCCATCGGGATGGTCTTGTGCGTTTTCTGATTCAGCCGCGTTTCGGGTGCTCGGCGCGCCGTGTGCGGCGTGCTGGCTTGCGATTCTTCAGGCCGAATAGACCTAATTGTACTCTTGCTTGCTTCAACACCTAACCCTGCAGTCAGGTACATCTCACATGTTTAGATAGCGCCACCCGGCGGCGGCGATAAGCGGGTTGATGAGCGCCGTTGCAGAACGGCATACGAAAGGGCGGGATGCGGCATGTACCGCATCCCGCCCTCTGGCGTATGTGCGCATCTGGAGTATATGCGCACCCGAGGTGTTGTCTCAGGGTGCTGTCTCAATGCCTAGTGCTGCAGGTGTGCGACTGCCTCATCAGCGCTCATGTTTTTATCAGTCATGAGCTTCTTGACGCGGTCGGCGTACACGTCCACGTATTCCTGGCCGCTGAGGGCACGGATCTCGGAGCCAATACGGTCGGCGATTTCACGCTGAACGCGGTGGCTCAGGTCTGAGCCGTCGGTGTATTCCTCGAAGGTGAGGGGCTTACCGATAATGGTACGCACCTGGATGGGCTTGCCGTCATGGCGCAGACGGATACGGTTCGAGCCGGAGGGCTGAATCAGGTCGGTACCAATCTGTCCGACGGGCACTACGGGCACGCCTGCTTCAACTGCGAGGCGGGCGACACCGACCTTGGGGCGGTAGCCGCGTCCGTCGGGGCTACGGGTGCCTTCGGGGTAGATGCCGATGATGCCGCCGTCCTTGAGGACCTGCGCGCCGGCGTTAAGGGATTCCTGGCTCTTCTGGCCGCCGGAGCGGTCCATGGGAAGCTGGCCAACGCCGCGGAAGAATGCCGCCATGGCGCGGCCCTTCACGCCGGGGGTGGTGAAGTAGTCGCTCTTGGCGAGGAAGTTCACGGTGCGCGGCATGGCGAGAGGAATAAAAATGGAGTCGCAAAATGCCAGGTGGTTGCTGGCGACGATGTAGGGCCCCTCGGGCAGGTTTTCCAGGCCAACCACGTCGTGGTGGTACAGTCCCTGCAGCAGGGGTGAGCCAAGAACCTTGAGCGTTGAATAGAGGGCGGTGTTAGGCATTGGGGACTCCTCTCTGAATATTCCCGGGTCAATTCTATCTTGTCTGGAGCGTAGCGAGAGAACGCGCGATAATTAAAGAAAAGAGAACGATTTTTCTGCGCACCGGTGTATCGGGTGCGCTGGGGGCGATATACCAGCATCGGTGCTGTATCCGTGGTAGCCGGTCAGGGTACGCTATAGAGCCTCACCTGCGCTCATACTCGCGCAGGTTGGCGGAGGAGGACCATGAGCATTTTCGATAATTCGCTGGAACCGATTAAGAGGATTCGGCGCAAGGCTCGCGAGCGCAGGCTTCTTGCGACCCAAAATGTTAAGGAATCTTTGGCGCGTCGCCTCGGGGAAGAGCAGGATGCGTTCGACCACTCCCCTGTTTCTTTTGCCCCTGATTCGGTGCAGCATTCCGTGGGTATTTTGCTGGTGCATGGTTTTACGGGTTCGCCGCATAGCATGCGCCCGGTGGCTCAGCGTTTTATGGAGCTCGGCTATGCGGTGGAGATGCCCGTGCTGACCGGTCACGCGACCCGTTGGCAGGATTTGCGTGATAGCACGTACCAGCAGTGGCTGGCTTCTGCCGAGCAGGGGTACCGCCGCCTGACCGATCAGGGCCTGCAGGTGGTGGTCATTGGCATGTCGATGGGCGGCACGGTGGCGACTCATCTGTCGGCGCGTCTGCCGGTGGTGGGTACGGTGCTGATTAACCCCTATATGGTGGATGTGAACCCGATGATGCGTCACGCCGGTAGGGTCTCGAAGGTTCTGCCGGTCCTTAAGGCAATCGGTTCCGATATTGCGGTTCCGGGTGTGAATGAGGGCGCTTACTCGCTGGTTCCGACGGCGGCGGTGCATCAGCTGCATCTTTTGGGTGCTGAGACTCGCGCCCTGATTCCGCAGTTGAAGTCGCCGGTCCTGTATTTGCGTTCACTGGGCGATCATACTGTGTCGGATAGCTCCCACAAATATTTTCTCGAACATTGTTCAGTTCCTGTAGAATTTAGGTGGCTGACCCGCAGCTACCATGTGGCAACCCTGGACTATGACGCAGAGTATCTTCTCTCCACCATCCAAGATTTTGTCGCATCCCTATACCACTAATTCTGCGGCTCCGCTCGCTGCAACTGGCGCAAGCATCACCCGCCGTGGCGAGTAGAACAGCAGATAGATATTACGGCTCCTCGGGCCATCGAGGGCACCCCGCGGCACCGGATCCGCCACGGGCTCACGCCCTGATTTGAAAGGCGCATTATGAAAGTCTTCTCCACTCCCGCTGAGGTTATTGTCGACCCCTCGCTGAACCTGACAAGCATTGTTGAGCGCCACCGTGCCGATAGCTCCAATCCGGTGCTGTACCGTCGTCAGATGTCTCCGGGTAACTGGCAGCCGGTTCGCGCCCAGCAGTTCCACCAGATGGTGACCGACCTGGCTAAGGGCATGATTGCCGCCGGTATCCGCCCGGGTGACCGTGTGGGTATTATGAGCCGCACCCGTTTTGAGTGGACTGTCATTGACTTCGCGATTTGGTATGCTGGCGCTGTCTCCGTGCCGGTGTATGAGACGAACGCTGCCGCACAGGCGGCGTGGGCGCTGTCCCATTCTGAGGCAGTCGCTATTTTCGTCGAGGATGAGAAGCTCCTGAATCGTGTGGCTGAGGCGGAAGAATACGCCGCTTCTACTTCTGAGCCGTGCCAGCTCAAGCACCGCTGGGTCATTGAGAACGGCGACCTTGATGCCCTCAGTGCTCGCGCCTCCGAGGTCAGCGATGAGCAGCTGGAGCAGGTACGTTCCGCAGCCGGTTGTGACGACCTCGCGACCATTGTGTACACCTCCGGCACAACCGGTCGCCCTAAGGGTTGCGCGCTGACTCACGGCCACTTCCTGAACCTCAGCGCCAACACCAGGCTGGTCGAGCCGGAGATTGCGAACTCCCGCAACTCCTCCATTCTTTTTTTGCCGCTGGCGCACGTTCTCGCGCGCCTGATTCAGGTTCTGGCGCTGGATGCTGGCCTGGTTATTGGTCACTCCCCCAACATCAAGAACCTGGCGTCTGACCTGGATAGCTTCAAGCCGACCATGCTGCTGGTGGTGCCCCGCGTCTTTGAGAAAGTGTACGAAGGTGCCATGGCAAAGGCGGCTAAGGGCGGCAAGTTCAATAAGTCTCTGTTTGAGCGTTCCACCGATATTGCGGTGCGCTGGTCGCAGGCGAAGGTTGAGGGTCGTGTGCCCCTCAAGCTGGCGGCGCAGTACGCTCTCTACGACAAGCTGGTCTACTCGAAGCTGCGTGCGGCTCTCGGCGGCGAGCTGCGTTACGCGGTCTCCGGCGGCGGTCCCCTCGGCGAGCGCCTGGCGCACTTCTTCCACGCGGTGGGTGTGCAGGTGGTTGAGGGTTACGGCCTGACCGAGACCTGCGCCCCGATTGCGGCTGGCCGCATCAACCCGTACCAGATTGGCATGATTGGCCCGCTCATCCCCGGTTCCGAAGGCTATATTGCTGAGGACGGCGAGCTTCTGGTTCGTGGCGTGGGCGTGATTAGCAGCTACTACAAGAACCCCGAAGAGGACGCTCAGGCGTTCACTGAGGACGGCTGGTTCCGTACCGGTGACCTGGCTCATTTCGATGAGCGCGGCTACCTGAAGATTGTGGGCCGCAAGAAGGAAATCATTGTCACCGCCGGCGGGAAGAACGTGATTCCGGGTATTGCGGAGACTCATCTTCGTACCTCTCCCCTGGTTTCTCAGGCGATGCTGGTAGGCGATGAGAAGCCGTTCGTTGCGGCTCTGGTGACCCTGGATCCGGATACCCTGCCCGAGCAGTTGGAGCACTTGGGTCTGCCGCGTTCGCTCTCCATCCCGGAGGCTGCTGTTCACCCGGCGGTTCGTGCTGCAGTTCAGAAGCTCGTGGACGAGGCGAACCAGTTGGTTTCCCGCGCTGAGGGTATTCGCGAGTTCCGCATTATGAACCGCGATCTGACCGAGGCGGACGGCTATCTGACTCCTTCGCAGAAGTTGCGCCGCGCGAAGATTCTGCAGGACTTCTCCTCCTACGTGGATGAGATGTACGGCAAGGTTTCCGATAGCACGTCGGATTCTTTGGCTCGCCTGCAGGAGTACGCGGCGGAGCAGTCTGAGAAGTTCGCTGAACTGCGTGAGCAGGCGGCAGAGCGTCTGCACGAGTACGCGGACCACCAGGCGGAGCGTCTTGCCGAGCTGCGCGAGCAGGCGGCTGAGAAGTTTGAGGAGCTACGTGAACAGACCGCCGAGATGATGCAGAAGCCTCAGGAAGAGGAGGCTGAAGAGGTAAAAAAGGCTGAGAAGTCTTCCGCTAATGCTCCCGCTGAGAAGCCCGCGCAGACTGAGAAGAAGACTGTTGCAGAGCAGAACCCGCAGAAGTCTGACAGCGACAAGGCATAACCGGCTCTGGCCACCAATAACGAGAGGAGGGGGTCGTACCGCTTAGGTACGATCCCCTCCTCTCTGTTTGTTCGCTAGAAACCTCGATTTTCGGACGTTATCTAGCCGTCGTTAGATGGCGGGTTCTTAGTTTGCGGGCTCGTCGAATTCCAGACCGAGTAATGCGTTCTCAACGACTTCGGTCAGTGCCGGGTGGATCCAGTACTGGCCGCGTGCGAGGGTGCGCGCGTCCATGCCGAAGCTCATTGCCTGCAGTAGCGGCTGAATGAGCACGGAGGATTCTTCACCGACCAGGTGTGCGCCGAGCAGCTCGCCGTTGTCCTTGCGGGCAATGAGCTTGCACAGGCCGATCTTGTCTTCCATTGCCCAGCCGTAGGCGGTGTCGCCAAAGTTCTGCGCCTTGACGGTGATCTCAAAGCCTTCACGTTCAGCCGCCTGGCGCGCCTGCTCTTCGGTCATGCCGACCACGGCGATCTGCGGGTTGCTGAAGACCGCAGCCGGTACGTAGCGGTGGTCGCTGGCACGCAGGTCCTCGGGGTGGCTGAGGTTGTGCTGCACAACGCGTGCCTCGTGGTTTGCCACGTGCTTGAGCTGGTAGCGGCTGGACACGTCGCCGAGGGCGTAGACGCCGGGTACGGGCGCGCCGTTGTAGAGCACGCGCTGGTACTTATCGACGCTGAGCTGGCCGCCGTCCTGCACGTCGAAGTAGTTCTTCGCGTTGAGGGTGTCGGTGTTGGGGCGACGACCGGTTGCCACGAGCACAGCGTCTGCCGGGATTTCGAGCAGTTCTTCACCGTTCTCGGTAGTGTGCTTAGCTACGACGGTCACACTGCCGTCGGCGTTCTCACGGATTTCGGAGAGGGACGCATCCTTGACGATGTTCCACTGCTTGCTTGCGGCTTCTTCGAAGCGTGCCACGACCTCTTCGTCCACGCCACGTAGCAGGCGGGAGGAGCGGTTCAGCTGGGTTACTTCGGTACCGAATGCGGAGAAAACGTGGGAGAATTCTGCCGCAATCACGCCGCCGCCGATGACGACCATACGGGCGGGCAGCTCGTCCATGCGCATGACGTTGTCATTGGTGTAGACCTTGGAGGAGTCGATACCGGGTACGGGAGGCAGCACGGCGCGTGAACCTGCCGCAACAACAATCTGGCGGCCCTGCAGGCGGGTGCCGTCGGTCAGCTCGACGGTGTGGGAGCCGACGAAGCGCGCGTACTGGTCGTAGAAGTCGACGTTGGGCAGACCGGCACGCCAGTTGCGGCCGCCTTCAACAATCTGGTCAATGCGGGAGGCAAAGATACGGTCACGAATCTGCGCCCAGTGCACGGCGTCTACGTGTGCGTCGACGCCCAGGTGCTTGACCTCGCGGGTCTTCTGCGCGATGGTCGCCGGGTAGACGTACATTTTGGTGGGGATGCAGCCAACGTTCAGGCAGGTGCCGCCGAAGATACCGCCGTCGATGAGGGCGACCTTCTTGTCGTCCCATTCGGGGCCGATGAGGGTGTTGCCGGATCCGGAGCCGATGACGATGAGGTCGTACTGTGCTACGCCGTCAATGCGTTCTACGTTCTCGATGCTCATGTGGTCCTCTCGTTGATGATGTTGAGGCTGGGCTCGTTCCCAGCGTGCCCCTCGATGGCGGGGTTATTTCTGTTACTGCCACTATAACGCGTGGAAGCTTCCGGCTATTCCCACTTCTGGTGTCAATGTTGACGGATATGCGAAAATGCGCCGTCCTAAAGAACACAGCACTGAGAACACAGCGCTGAGAACACAGCGGTTCTTTGAGAAGACGCACTCAAGCGTTGAGAACTATTCGAGCCCGCGGATTAGTGACGCGTATATGTCTGCGCTAAGAGGTCAGCGATTAGATGTCTGCCATAAGCCCAGCCAGCAGACGGGTGAAGTCAATGGCGGGATCAACCGATTCTTCGTCGGGCCAAAAATGAATCGGGTACGCCGCACCCTGGGCGCGTTGCAGCACGGGGCTTTCAGCGAGCACCGGCTCTGCGACAAGATCGCCGAAAAGGGAGCGCATTTCGTCGCGTCGGTAGCGGTGTTCGCTGTCGTTGGGGCGCATCTTGTTGATAACTACTCCCGCACCGTCAATGCTGATGCCGCTTTCCTGCTGAAAGCGCACGATGGCGCGCAGGGTTCGTTCGGTGCCCGCTACAGAGAAAAGGGAAGGCTCAGCGACCGAAAGGATGCGCTCGCTCACTGCCCAGCCCATTGAAGACAGGGTTCCGAGGAACGGCGGGCAGTCAATCAGGATGACGTCGTAGGCGTCCGCAGCCGCCTCCACCATGCGCTTGAAGCGGCGGATGAACGGCGCGGCTTCCTGACGGTCCACGAGGGTGGAGCGCGCCGAGCCTCGCGCCACCTTCACGCTACCGGTGGTCACGGGGTTATTGGTCAGCAGGGTGGGTTTGCCGACGAGCGCGTTCCAGGAGGAGCTACCGGCTTCCTCCGCGAAGGCACGCTCATTGGAACTAGCGATCAGGGAGGCGACGTCGGGGATGGTTTCATCCACTGCCAGGCCGGTGCTGGCGTCGCCGTGGGGGTCGAGGTCAATAACGAGTGTGGAGAGTCCGCTGTGTAATGCCGCGGAGGCGAGCCCCAAAGTGATGGACGTTTTGCCAACGCCACCTTTGAGACTGCTGATACTGACGATGCGGGGCATGCAGGTCCCTTTTATGAGTGAGGTGTAATGCCCCTTTATTTTAGCGAATCTTCGCTTTTCTTCCGGGTCTGACAGGGGTGTATCTTGAGTTTTTTCTCAAGCGGGCATTGAATATTCCCTCGGGTTTAAAGCTTCAGCCCGCGCTCGCCACCTGGTAGGTAGTGAGCGCGGGCAGGTTCAAGTTTTGTGGTTTAGGCCTGTGCTTTATGCCTGTGCACGGCGGGCACGGCGGGCGGCGAGTTCGTCGCCTTCGAAGCTTTCGTGCATTTCTTCGCCGGGCTGGCCGTTGAGGTTCATTTCGATTTCGCGCCAGACGCGGCCAATCGCGATACCGAAGACGCCCTGACCAGCCTGAACCAGGTCGATAACCTCGCTCGGGGAGGTGCATTCGTAGACGGTGGTACCGTCACTCATCAGGGTGATGTTCGCGAGGTCGTCAATGCCGCGGGTACGCAGATGCTCGATGGAGGTGCGAATCTGCTGCAGGGACACGCCGGTGTCGAGCAGTCGCTTCACAATCTTAAGCACGAGCACATCGCGGAAGCTGTAGAGGCGCTGGGTACCGGAGCCGGAGGCGCTACGCACGGTGGGTACAACCAGGTCGGTGCGTGCCCAGTAGTCGAGCTGACGGTAGGTGATGCCTGCTGCCTTGCAGGCGACGGCGCCACGGTAGCCGAGGTTTTCCTCGACGACAGAGACCGGGTCGGTGAAGAGTACGCCTTGTTCACCGCGCGGAGGCGGCGCTACGGGGAAGAGGGTGTCGAAGCCATCCAGGGGCTGGTCGAAGCCCTGGGGTGCCTCATGGGTGCCTGCGGCCTCGCCTGCATTTTCGGCTACCTGCTGCTCTAGCACGGTCCCTCCTTTTCGTTAACCCGTTTAATGCGATTCACCGCGCCCTATCAAATGTGGTCGACTTCGTTCCGGTGTAGCCCCGATTTTCGGGGTGAGATTCTAGGGCTAGGCCTTAGAATCTGCATCTATGATTCGCGTGGCTTCCCTCTGCGAGGTTAGCTACGCGGTTTTCAATACTACACATTGGCTCGACTATTCGGTTCGTAGAACACGATTCGATAGTGCGACCGATGCGCGATAGGCGCGGTTGTTCAATCTATTTTAACTGATAGAGGGCTCTACTTAAAATTGAACCCACCGAAGCGAATGATCTTTTCAGATTCATTCGTACCTCTTTAACGCCCTGTGGGGGTGCTCCTCCCCCGCTATTCTCCTCGCTTTTTCTGGGTATCCATCCCACAGGGGAGTTTAAAAAGTAAATGCGTACGGAGCAGTCCGTACGCATTTACAGCTGAGTTGAGTGAACAGCCTTGGCAGGCCGGGAGCCCCCTGGTGAGAAAGCTCTTCGTGTTGGACGAAGGGGTAGAAATTCCGAGCGTGCCAGCGTCGGCTTCGTCCAAGTCTAGAGGCCGCTACCCGTTGGTAAGGGGTAGGGACTATAGAGGGAATCACCATGGTCAGTGGTGTTTCCCGAGGGAAATCCCCGTTTGGGGTGTGGTAGAACCGCTGAGGGTTTACGAGCAGCAGACTGTCCGGTAGTCTGCGTCTTCGTGCGCCTACTCGTAGGTAGGCATCGCCGATTCGACCAGAGTTGCGTGCAGCTGCAAGCACAACTTGCGGATCTTGTCGGCTCGTTCCTGCGCCTGAGCCTGAGAGGCTGCGTCGCGGCGTGATGCCAGCGGAGCCACCGCAATTTCCACGAGGGAAATTTCGCGGTCTGCCGCTGACTTGAATGCGCGCAGGTGACGAGGCTGAATGCCGTGCTGGGTCAGTTCTGCACTAACGCGGGCAATCAGCACATCGTAATCGGTGTACTCCACATCCGAACCGTCTTCGAGCAGTCCAAAGTCAATCAGCTCGCGAATCAGTTCGGGGGTGGTGTTAGCGTATTCTGCCAGCTCGCGGAGAGTGTAGGTGCGACCTTCCTGCTCGTTCGGGCCAAGGACGGTGTCTAGCACGTCTTCGCTTACGGTGGCAGGCATGGAGTTCAGTACGCGACCGGCTTCCATGTCCTCCAGGTGCTGACGGATTACCTTGAGCGGCATGTAGTGGTCGCGCTGCATGGTGAGGATGTAGCGCAGGCGCTCAATATCCGTCTGGGAGTACTTGCGGTAACCGGTTTCGGTACGGCTGGGGTGCACGAGACCGCGCTCCTCCAGGAAGCGGATCTTGGATGCACTAATTCCGGGGAACTCCAGGTCAAGCTGGCTAAGAACCTGACCAATGGTCCGGCTCTTAACGTCACGCGGGTTACGGTCAGAGCCGCCGTTCTCCACGTCCTCTAGTTGAACCTCAGCGTTAGTGAGGTTCTCATCGATGCGTGAGGTCATCTATGTCTTTCGGGTACTTGTTCAGACGATGTCGATACGAGCCGAAATTTGAGTGAGTGGCTCGTTCCCCTGGCGAGGGGTTATCGCAGCGTACCGAACATCTTTGCTTAGTGTTGAGAGTGTGATAGATAAGTTTAGTTGTTTATCACGAAATGATAAACCGCAAACCTTCGAGACAATCTTATAGCCTCACAAGGCATTTTGCTATTCAGTTCACCCTTTTCAGGGGCGTTTTGAACCCAAAAATAACCACACATTCAGACACTTTCCAGCAGTGGCAGTACCAATTTTAACAAAATTCCACTATTGTGAACATACTTTTCCCACATTGGACTGCTTTACAAGGAAAATTTTATCTTCTCGCGATAGTTGAAGTTTTCATCACATTTAACTTGAAAGAGGCTCCCACTTGGGGTTTAGCCATCTTTCAAGCCTCTTCAACAGGTTTAGACACCCTCAAGAAGAACCTTAAATGCGCCCCACTATTTGCGTTTGTGTGCATTTTAAAAGAAAAACGGCGAGACCAATCGGTCTCGCCGTCTCACCACTACGTACCTCTTATCTGAGGCCTATAGAAGGTCTTAGAAGTCTATCGACTTAGAGCTTGTCCAGCTCGGCCTTGTATGCTTCTGCATCCAGCAGGTTAGCCAGATCATCAGCGTTCTCGGGGCGAATCTCAATGATCCAACCCTCGCCGTAGGGATCGGAGTTGACCAGTGCGGGGTCATCCTCCAGGCCCTCGTTCACTGCGACAATCTCGCCAGCGATGGGAGCAAAGAGATCGGAGACAGACTTGGTGGACTCAATCTCACCGAAGCTATCCTCAGCAGCTACAGAATCGCCGACAGAGGGAAGGTCGACGTAGACGACGTCACCCAGTGCATCCTGAGCGTGGTCGGTAATACCAACACGTACGGTGCCCTCGGCGGTGAGAGCGGAAACCCACTCGTGCTCAGAAGTGTACGAGAGTTCTGCGGGAACGTTGCTCATAGCAGCGGTGTCCTTTCAGTGTGTTCTTGCGTAGCGCGGATCGTCCCGCGCACGGTGTCGTTCCGTATGTGGGATGACGGAACGTCCTACACCAATTATCACATAAGAAGTAATGCGGGGCACGTCCAAACACCCCCGTACCACTTCTAAGACACTATATTTTCCTTATCCTATCTAGCCGCTCAACAATCACCCCTTCCCAAGGCCCTAGAAGCACCCCTATTACTCACCTCCAGCAGGACAGCCATTCAGACACACCAAAAGGCTCAGGGCCCCACACCATGAAGGTGCAGGGCCCTGAGCCTAGGCTAGAGAGCTAAACTCTCACAGCGCCTTAGCGGGAAGAAATGACGCGCTCGGAGAAGCGGTTCGGGTTACCGAAACGGTGTGCGGTAATCGAAACAGCCTGCTCGCGGAGGAAGGGCAGCATCTCGATACGGCCAGCCTCGGTGACCGGTGCGAAGTACACTGCAACATCCGGGCGACCACCCAGTGCCGAGTAGATGGACTTCACGTCGTTACCGATGTAGCGGATACGGGTGCCTTCCAGCGGAGTACCAGCCAGTGCGCGAACCGGGGTCTTAGCGTTCGAAGCCAGGTACTCGCGGAACTGAGCGTCCGACTTGACTTCGTACTTGATGCCCTTGTTCTCGAGGACGCCACGGACGTCGACCGGCAGGTCCTTACCGACGGACAGAGCAACCGGTGCGTTAGCTGCCAGACCGGCGAGCACAACGCGCAGGGTCTCTGCTGCAGATGCGGACTCGTCTGCACGAACCAGAACCTGGGTGGGTACGTAGCGCAGGATGTTGCGCTCCACGCCCAGCTTCGAGGGATCGTGGCCGAAGCCGAACTCGGTGTCCCAAGCGTGTGCGTCAGAGGAGACACCGCGCTTGATGAATGCGAAGTCCTCGCGCTTGCCCAGTTCGGAGTTCTCGATGGTAGCCAGGGTCTCGCGGACGGTCACGGAGTGGGTGACAGCGGTTGCGGTTGCCTGTACGGGCTCCCAATCGGACAGAGCGATCAGGTAGCTGGGGCCACCAGCCTTGGTACCGGAACCCACGGTGGACTTCTTCCAACCACCGAAGGGCTGACGCTGAACGATTGCACCGGTAATTGCACGGTTGACGTACAGGTTACCTGCCTGGACCTTGGAGAGCCACAGCTCGAGCTCATCAGCATCCAGCGAGTGCAGACCTGCGGTCAGGCCGTAATCTGGTGCGTTCTGCAGCTCGATTGCTTCTTCCAGGGTGTCAGCGGTCATGATACCCAGGATGGGGCCGAAGTACTCAGTCATGTGGTACTCGGAACCGGGCTTGACGCCTTCACGAACACCGGGGCTCCACAGGCGGCCAGTCTCGTCCAGTTCCTTCGGCTGGATGAGCCAGCGCTCGCCCGGGCCGAGGGTGGTCAGACCGCGCAGCAGCTTCTCTTCCGGCTTCTGAACAACGGGACCCATCTGGGACTCAATGTCCTGCGGGTGTGCCACGTGCAGGGAGCTGACGGAGTCAATCAGCTGGCGGCGGAAACGCTCGGACTGTGCCACGGAGCCAACCAGGATAACGGTCGAACCAGCGGAGCACTTCTGACCTGCGTGGCCGAATGCCGAGTAAACAACGTCCTTGACGGCAAGGTCGATGTCAGCGTTCGGGGTGACGATAATCGAGTTCTTACCCGAGGTCTCACCGAACAGGGGCAGGTCATCACGCCAGGAGCGGAAGAGCTCAGCGGTCTCGTAACCACCGGTCAGAATCAGGCGGTCAACCTCGGGGTGCGAGATGAGCACCTTACCTGCAGCGCGGTCAACAACCTTGATGAGCTTCAGAACTTCCTTGGGAACGCCTGCTTCCCACATAATCTCTGCGATCAGCGCACCGGTACGTGCGGTAATGGTTGCGGGCTTGAAGATGACAGCAGAACCTGCAGCCAGACCAGCCAGAACACCACCGGCGGGGATAGCGGTCGGGAAGTTCCACGGGGGAACAACCAGGGTCAGGTCCACGGACTTGTGCTTTGCGCCGTCGATCTTCTCGAGGTCCTCAGCCAGCATTGCGTAGTAGTATGCGAAGTCAATTGCCTCAGAGACCTCGGTGTCGCCCTGCTCCAGGGTCTTGCCAGCCTCAGCTGCCATAACCTCCAGCAGGTCACCGCGGCGCAGTGCAATAGCCTTACCGACCTTGCGCAGAATCTCTGCACGCTCGTGGCCGGAGAGCTTACCCCATGCCTTGCCAGCTTCTTCGGCTTCCTTGATCAGCTTCTCAGCCTCAGCCTCGCTGGTCAGCTCGTTAGCCTTGAGGGTGTCGATGCCCAGCTTGGTGGTCTTGGAACGCTCGAGGATTGCGCGGCCCCACTCACGGTTACCTGCCAGTGCGGGGTCGGTGTCGGGGGTGTTCTCGAAGCGACCAGCCGGTACGAAGACGTTGTCCTCGTTCTCGGTCAGACGGTTCTGGGAGCGCTTGGATGCGGGAACCTCGTCGGTGACGGAGTTCAGTGCACGCATGAAGCGGTCCTCTTCGCGCTTGAAGATGGACTCGTCGGTTGCCAGGTCGAAGATACCGGACATGAAGTTCTCGGAGGAAGCGTTCTCCTCGAGGCGACGGATCAGGTATGCGATTGCAACGTCGAATTCCTTGGGGTTCACGACGGGCACGTACAGGAGCAGGTGGCCAACGCGGCGGCGGATAATCTCAGCCTGCTGCTCAGCCATACCGATCAGCATCTCGAACTCGACGCGATCCTTAACACCGCGGTCTTCGGACAGCAGCAGAGCGAAAGCAACGTCGAAGAGGTTGTGGCCTGCAATACCGAGGCGGATGTTCTTCACGTGCTCGGGGCGCAGTGCGTAGTCCAGAACGCGCTTGTAGTTGGTGTCAGCAGCCTGCTTGGTGTCCCAGGTGGTCAGCGGCCAGCCGTGCATAACAGCTTCCACGATTTCCATGGAGAGGTTTGCACCCTTAACCAGACGGACCTTGACGCCTGCGCCGCCAGCAGCAACGCGCTTTGCAGCCCACTCCTGCAGGTGCTGCATTGCAGCCAGGGTGTCGGGCAGGTATGCCTGGAGCACGATGCCTGCTTCCAGGTCCTTCAGCTGGGGCTGGTCCAGGATCTTGGTGAATACCTCAATGGTGAGGTCCAGGTCCTTGTACTCCTCCATGTCCAGGTTGATGAACTTCTTGGGGGAGGAAGAAGCAGCCAGCTCGTACAGCGGGGTCAGGCGGCGAACAGCAGTCTCAACAACCTCGTCGAATGCCCAGTGCTGGTGGGGGCCGGAAACTGCGGACACCTTGATGGAGACGTAGTCAACGTCGTCACGTGCCAGCAGGCGCTTGGTCTCAGCCAGGCGGTGCTCTGCTTCCTTGTCACCCAGAACTGCTTCACCGAGCAGGTTAACGTTCAGGCGGTTACCGGTCTTGGTCAGCTCTGCGATAGCGTCGCCCAGCTTCTCCTCAGAAGCGTCAACAATCAGGTGACCGACCATCTCGCGCAGCACGCGACGTGCAACGGGAACGGTGGGCCATGCGACCTTGCCAGCCAGCTTGCCGCCGAAGCCAACAGCGGACTTCATGTACCAGGGCAGGAAGGAAGGTGCCAGACCGGAAATGCGGGAGAGGTTGCGGCCGGAGACATTGTCGTCTTCGGGGCGAATAACGCCATCAACAAAGCCGACGGTGAAGGGAAGACCATTGGGGTCCTTCAGAACACCGGCGAGCTGCTCAGCTGCGAAGGTGGGCTTGATCGACTGGGACTCGTTTACCCACTGGCGAACAAGCTGACGAGCTTCCAGAGCCATCTTCTGGTAGTGCTCAGATGCGAAAGGATGGGTCATCCTTGACTCCTAACTATCTTACTGTGTGCGGTGCACACCACGTTTGGCGATGTCTCTATTTCACCACAAAAGGGTAATAAATACCTCATTAGAAAAACTGAATGTTTTTTCCAAAATCCATTTAGTTTTTCTAAATGATTGTGCGGTGAGGTTTTCACCCCGCGCCCCCTCCGAACCTCCTGTTCGAAGAGACAAGGTGAAGTTTGTAGCGACATCGCTATCCATCTCTCTCAGGCTAGCACTTTCAGAAAGCAAATACCGAACCGATTTCGTAACAATCGAACACTTCAAAACCAGTCCCAAAAGCATCTTCAACCCCAAGAATCATCACATTCAGCGCGAAAATACTCGCTACACAAGCCAACATGCCGGCACCCCACTTCAGTCGTCTCAAAAAGAGCCGGCCAGAAGCCCGCGCGGTACCATAGACAAGAGTCCACGATGAGAGACGCACCACGGAAGAACTCAGAGGCACAATCTGCAGAACAACCGGGCGCACCAGGGAGGAAACACATGTCAATCTACGACATCCGACGCATGCAAATGCTCCTCGAAATCCAAGAACGCGGCACCGTCATCGCTGCCGCAGAAGCGCTCAGCCTCACCCCCTCCGCCGTCTCCCAGCAGATTGCCACCCTCGAAAAAGAAACCGGCACCCCGCTTCTGCAGCGCATCGGCAGGCGCGTACAGCTCACCAGCGCCGGACTCATCATCGTCGACAGCGCCCGCAGCATCCTGCGCGAACTCGACCGCATGCAAACCTCCGTCGCCAACCTCACCGGCGAACCCGCAGGCATGGTCCGCCTCGCCATCTTCCAGTCCGCGGCCTTCGCACTGCTACCGGAAACCCTCAGCTACCTTGCCGAACACGCACCCTCACTCACCCTGCAAGTACTGCAAATCGACCCCGAAACCGGAACCTCCCTGACCCGAAGCCGCGAATACGACATGGTGCTCTCCGAAGCCTACCCGCACCACCACATCCCCGAATACCCCGAACTGCATTCCGAGCTACTCACCGAAGACCCGCTCAGCCTCATCGTGCCCAGCACCTCCACCATCACCTCGATTGAGGAAGCGCACGCACTGCCCTGGGTTCTCGAAATGGAACAGAACACCTCCCGCAGCTGGGCGCTCAACCAGTGCCGCACCGCAGGATTCGAGCCGGTCATCCGCTACAGCGCCAATGACATGATTACGAACTCCAACCTCGTCAAAGCAGGATTCGCCGTCACCATCGTGCCCGGCTTCATCCTCTCCTCCCTATCCACCACCGAGGGGCTACGCATCGTGGAGCTGCCCGGCAAGCCCTGCCGCAAAATCTTTACCGCCGTACGCCGAGAGTCCGCCGCCAACCCCGCCATCGCCATGGTGCGCGAAGCACTGCACCACGCGGTCAAGGTAGCATTCGGCGAGCATGAAAAGACCGAAACCGCATAAGAAAAACCAGCTGCCACCCATGCCGGCAGACTAGACAATGCAAAGGTCGGGGCCGTTCCCACGAACGACCCCGACCTTTCAATATGCCTTTTTGAACAGGCGCCTATATATACGAGGTATAAAAACACACAACGGAGCTACTCCCCCGCCGTGCCATCCCTCACAGGAGCCAGCCCAACTGCTAGTTCAGCGAAGCAACCACAGCCGGGCTCTGTACCTCGTAGAACGAAGAGGACAAACCAGCCGCCGCCATATCCAGCACAGCGCTCACATGAACCTGCTTCAATGCAGAACCGGCAACACCCGAAGCCACCTGATAATTCAGCTGAACATCCAAGCGGTGACCGCGAGGAATAGCAGTGCGCAACTCCAGAACATTCTCGCTACCGGCACCAGCTTGACCGGTCTGCTCGCTACGGCGCACCGCATCAAGATTCAGAGCATCCACAGGAGCCACCAAAGCCGAAGCACCCAGGCTACCCGAAGGCAGCACCGCCTGCCCCGAGGTGACACGAAGAGTCACCGCGGGATTCAACAACAAACCAGTCTTCGGATCCTGCGCGCGAGCACGCACCATCAGGCGAGTACCCACCGGCAGCGTCGAATTACCTTCATTAATAATGCTCAGGCGAGTCGGCAGATTCCGGAAAGCAACAGTACGCGCAGGCTGGCTCTGCATAGACACAGCCTGCACACCGTTAGCAACCTTCAACTCCAGGCGGATGCATGACTCGTTATAGCGCATCGGAACCTGCACCAGCGCAGAACTCGCCGCGCCACCGTGCTGTCCACCACGCTGTCCGCCAGGACGCTGGGTCACAGGGGTCACGCGAGCGCGCTTACCGCCCGAACGAGTTGCCGCCTCCGCAGCGCTCACGCCGCCAGCTACCAGGGCAGCCGAAGCGCCCGCAACCTTCAACGCGGTACGGCGAGAAGCGTTCATCAGATTATTCTTAGTCATTTTCTACTCCTCTAAGCCTTCGCGATACGGTACACGCCGCTAATCGTGCCCTGCCACCAGGTGCCGTAGCGGTCAATCGTGCCCACCATCTGCAGGGTGTCGCCACCGCCAAGTAGCAGGCTCACATGCTGAGGCAGGCGCTGCTCGTGCATCGTCTTACCGGTTTCCATGTCCAGCGCGACAGCCCACGCGTAAGCACCATTCGCCAAACCAGCCGGGCCGCGGCGACGCTCACAGGTATAAATCAGCCCGTCAGCGGTGGAATAGCGAGGAACAGCCGAAGAGTACACGTCCTTACGGTCCCAGATCTTACGCAGACCGCGGTCGGTAATATCCCAACGCTCCATACCGGGAGCAAAAAGCGCATTCGCAGGAACCGACGGGCCGGCACCCTCCGGGTACTTCGGGTAGGGGTAGCCGTAGGTGCTTGCACCGACCATCGTGTTACCCACACCGATCATGGAGTTCTCAGTGCCAGAGGTACCGGCAGTAAACAGGCCGACGCTACCGACCTTCGCGCCGTTATCGGTGCGGTACACAATGACCGATTCCTGAATATCAGAGTTATCGGTCAGCATCACGTAATCCGAACCGTGCGGACCGAAGAACGTCGGGGAGGCACCGGAACCCCACGCGAGCTTACCGGGCTTGCGGGCGCTACCGCGGTCGTACGCATGCCACCACTTGAGGGTGGGCGCGCCGGTTGCGGTAGCGTTCAGCATATAAATAGCGTGGGAGGTCACCACGCTCACGCCCTGCGGGCACGCCGAAATCGAGTTATCGATACGCTCACCCGCAATCGACGCCTTATTCAGGCGCATCGAGCGAATCGTGCCGCGGGCAGAATCAATCACCGCAATGTAGCCGTTCTTCGTCGCAACCCAAATGCGTCCGGACCAGTCGGGTACCAGACCAACCACAGCGTCATTAGCGCTCTGCGCGAGCATGCGGCTCAGGTCAATACGCTCATCAACTCGGATGCTGCGTCCGTCAGCAGAGTGGGAGAGGCGCAGCAGACACTGAGAGCCATCCACCAGAACCATTCGGTCCTGCGCGTCGAGGTAGGCGTACACGCCGCCCAGCAGTGCGCCCTTCGGGATGTCCAAGTGGGAGAGCTCGCGGCCGGTATGCGGGTCAAGGATAGAGAGCTTCGGGGTAATGAACTCGCCGTGGGCGAAAACCTGGGTGCAGAGCACCTGAATGAAGCCGTCGCGTCCAGCAAGGATCGTCGGGCAGGCGCCGCCGAGCTTCGTGCCGGTAATCTTCCAGTCGCCAGCGCCGGGGCCGGCAAGAGGAGTAGCGTCGGAAGACTGGGCATCACCGTGCATGGTGGTAATGCCGGGTGCGCCCAGGTGCGGATTCGCCTGGGCGTTATAGGTGGGAGTCATGGTTGGTTCTTTCTAACGGTGAGTGGCGCACACCTTCATTGGATTCAACGGAGTGCACTAATATGCACTTTCACATGCGCAAACGTTTCACATTGTAGGGTCAGAAAGCAGTTTTTGACGACACTAAAGGGCACCTTGAAACATTGTTCAGGCGACACTTGAGAGCTTCACCTGGAAAGCTCTCAAGCACTACCCTTTCAGATTCAAGGTGCCCCTTTACCCCATCACCACGGACTCTCATACCCGCGGCGATTATTTTTAGCTATTTCTCCATGAGCGCCTTTGCCAGGGCATCATCAAGAACCAAGTCAGTAATCGCACCCGTACGCAACGCGCCGCGCAAAGCACGCACACGGTGAGTACCGGACGCAACGCAAATACGGCGCGGAATGCGGGCAAGCTCCTTCGGAGTCGGACCGGACGCACGCTTATTCAACTCAAGATCAGCCCACGAGCCGTCCTCACGCAGAAGAATCGTGCACATATCCCCCACAACGCCCAGCTCACGCAACTGACGCTGCTCCTGCACCTCAAAATAGCCACCCGAATACACGTGAGAAGGAATAGGTCCACCAAAAGCACCCACACCAAAAATAGCAAGGTCAACGTTCTGCTGGGCATGCAGATTCTTCTGCACGCTACGCTCACGCCACATGGCAGTCTTCGTGTCCGCATAGTCAAAGAACGCGGGAACCGGAAAATGGATAGTCTGCGCATCATAGGCATTCACCAACTGCCCCAGCAAGGAACCCAGGTACGGAATACCCGAATGGTGCGCATTACCGGCACCATTCATCTGCACCACAGTCACGCCCTTCAGAGGACGACGCGGCAGATGACGAGAAATCTCGGTCATCGTTGACCCCCATGCCACACCCAGACTCGTTCCGTTATCAATCAGAGAATCAAGTAGCGCCGCTGCGGTGCGGGATACCTGGCTCATGCGAGCAATCGGGGTGGCATCCGAACGGACATTCACGAGGGTAACGCGCACCTTATAGCGCTCACCGATGCGGCGCTCAAGCTCGCTACGGGCGCGGAAGGAATCATCTAGACGGATCTGCACCATGCCGCTTTCACGAGCACTTTTAAGGAGGCGCGATACAGTGGCGCGGGAGACTCCCAGACGAGCCGCGATAGCATCCATCGTCATGTTGTGGATGTAGTACAGCTGCGCTGCCTCATAGGTATGGTTAGCGCGTTCGTTCATTGAGTACAGACCTCCGATGAAAATCCGTTCATGTGGCTTGGTTATTATTTCACCATTGGGTTTTACTATTTGCAAGATGAAACCCCACGCCGCGCACGCGGCACGACAAGAAAGAGCACTACATGAGCTCCCAGCACATTGCACAGCAGTCCCAGCTGACCGCTGAGTCCCGCGCCAAGGCACTCAAGAGCATGGTCAACGAAGAACTCGACATCCTGGTTGTGGGCGGCGGCATTACCGGTGCAGGTATTGCCCTCGACGCAGCGACTCGCGGTCTGCGCACCGGTATCGTCGAAGCAGGTGACTGGGCTGCAGGCACCAGTGCATGGTCCTCCAAGCTCGTTCACGGCGGCCTGCGTTACCTCTACAACCTCGACTTCAAGCTCGTGACCGAAGCTCTCACCGAGCGCGGCCTGCTGCTGAACAAGATTGCACCCCACCTCGTGCACGCACAGCCCTTCCTGTGGCCCCTGAAGATGCCCGTCATCGAGCGCGCATACTCCGCAATCGGCATCGGCATGTACGACACCCTGGCATTCCTCGGCTCCCGCGGCAACAAGGGCGTCCCCTCCCAGCGTCACTTCACCAAGGCTGGCACCAAGACCGTCTTCCCCGACATCAAGGACTCCGCATTCAGCGGCGCAATCCAGTTCTACGACGCACGCGTTGACGACGCACGCCTCGTCATCGACGTCGTCCGCACCGCTGCAGGCTACGGCGCACTGGCTGCATCCCGCACCCAGGTTGTCGGCTTCACCAAGGACGCATCCGGCCGTGTCATCGGCGCAGAGCTGGCAGACCTGGAGACCGGCGAGCGCCTGAACGTGCGCGCAAAGCACGTCATCAACGCAACCGGCGTGTGGACCGAAGAGTCCGAGTCCCTCGCTAACCCCGAGGGTGGCTTGGAGGTTCTGGCATCCAAGGGTATTCACATCGTGGTTCCTCGCGACCGCATCAACGCAACCAGCGGTATCTTCACCAAGACCGAGAAGTCCGTTCTCTTCATCATCCCCTGGCAGCGTTACTGGATTATCGGCACCACCGACACCCCCTACACCGAGGACCGCGAGCGCCCCGTCGCAACCAGCAAGGACATCGACTACGTCCTGATGCAGGCCAACAAGCTGATCGCTAACCCGCTGACCCGCGAGGACATCATCGGCACCTACACCGGTCTGCGCCCGCTGCTGCAGCCCAAGGTCAAGGACGGCGCAGCATCCACCAAGGTTTCCCGCGAGCACACCGTGACCGAGGTTGCACCCGGTATGAGCGCCATTGCAGGCGGCAAGCTCACCACCTACCGTGTCATGGCTGCCGACGCTGTCGACTTCGCACTGGGCGAGCAGGCTAAGCAGAACCCCTTCGTGACCGCAACCATCGGCCTGGTCGGCGCAGACGGCTACCACGCAATCGCTGCTAACCGTGCACGCTACGCAGAGCGTTACGGCTGGGATGAGGACCGTATCACCCACCTGCTCGAGCGTTACGGCGCACAGATTGAGGACCTCGGCGCTCTCATCGACGCTGACCCCTCCCTCGGTGCTCCCCTGGCTAAGGCACCCCAGTTCCTGCGTGCAGACGTCGTCTTCGCTGTCCGCTACGAGGGTGCCCTGCACCTGGAGGACGTTCTGGTCCGCCGCGTACGCCTCGACCTCGAGCAGCGCGACCGCGGCCTGGCAGCAGCAGACGAGATTCTCGACATCCTGCGTGCCGAGCTCGGCTGGGACGATAAGAAGGTCAAGGAAGAACTCGACCTCTACGCCGCACGCGTACAGGCTATCCGCGAGGCAGAGTCCACCTCCACCGACGCTGAGGCATCGGCAAAGATTGAGGCTGTCACCCCCGTGGCACCCCGCGTGAAGCTCTAATCCTTAGAGATTCCGCATACCTTTCGTAACCGGTTATTTGGTACGAACCGACCGTTCGCCCCTCACCGTTATGGGCTAACTCATATTTTTCGGTGAGGGGTGGACGGACGGTTAAATAGCCGTTTACGATAATCCCCTGCACAAGAAGCAGAGAGCTAAATACAGGGTTAGCTCACTGGTACGATCTGCTTCTCAACCAGAAACATCTATCAAATTTTCGTAGCAACCGCTACACATTTCAGCACAGCGTTGTGCCCCGATCCGCCCGTGCGGTGAGGACGCACGGGAACAAACAAGCATCGGTTCGCTTGCCTTCCAGACGCTTCGTCTTCAAGGAGCATCAATGTCTCTTCTTGCTTCCGCAGGAACTGTACTTGCAGCCGGCTCATCCGCTCTCGTGGATGCATCCGGTGCCCCCACCACTCTTGGTTTTGTACTTTCCGAGTTCTTCGGTACCTTCATCCTGATTCTGCTCGGTGCCGGCGTATGCGCCGCAGTGACCCTGAAGAAGTCCTATGCTAAGGACGCAGGCTGGGTTGTTATCACCTTCGGTTGGGGTCTGGCAGTGTTCACCGCCGTATACCTCTCCTTCCACTCCGGTGCACATCTGAGCCCCGCTGTGACCGTTGGCCTGGCAACTGCAGGCCGCGACCTGGCAACTGGCGTTCCCGCAACCCCGCTGAACATCACCCTGTACATCGTCGCTCAGATGCTCGGCGCAATGGCTGGTGCAACCGCAGCCTATCTGACTTACAAGAAGCACTTCGATGAGGACCCGGGCGACCGCCTCGGCATCTTCGCAACCGGCCCCGCTATCAAGTCCTACGGCTGGAACTTGCTCACCGAGATTATCGGCACCTTCGTCCTGATTGGTTGGATCATCGCATCCGGTAAGACCCCCGCCCAGATTGGCCCCTTGGCTGTTGCCCTGGTCGTTGTTTCTATCGGCATGAGCCTTGGTGGCGCAACCGGTTACGCTATCAACCCCGCCCGTGACCTCGGCCCCCGTATCGCCTACACCTTCCTGCCTATCCCCGGTAAGACCGGTTCCAACTGGTCTTACGCATGGGTTCCGGTTGTTGGCCCGATCATCGGCGCAGTCCTCGCTGGCCTAATCGTTCCGGCAGTTCTGCCCCTCTAAACCTCTCTAATAACCCCCGTTCTTTTGTTCTAAGGAAAAATCAATGACGACTTCTCTGCACTCCGCAACCCTCAACGTCGAACGCAAGTACATCCTCTCCATCGACCAGGGCACGACGAGCTCCCGCGCGATCCTGTTCAACAAGGCGGGCGAGAACGTGGCTCAGGGCCAGCTCGAGCACGAGCAGATCTTCCCCAAGGCCGGCTGGGTCGAGCACAACGCAACCGAGATTTGGCAGAACGTCCGTAAAGTCGTAGCAATGGCTATGGCAAACGGCGAAGTCAACCACCACGAAATCGCTGCAGTCGGCATCACCAACCAGCGCGAAACCACCGTCGTGTGGGACAAGAACACCGGTGAGCCCGTCTACAACGCAATCGTCTGGCAGGACACCCGCACCCAGGAAATCGTTGAAGAGCTCGCAGGCGAAGAGGGTGTTGGCAAGTACCACGACATCGTCGGCCTGAACCTCTCCACCTACTTCTCCGGCCCCAAGATCAAGTGGATCCTGGACAACGTTGAAGGCGCACGCGAGCGCGCAGAACGCGGCGACCTGCTCTTCGGCAACACCGACACCTGGCTGGTCTGGAACCTGACCGGTGGTGTTGACGGCGGCGTTCACGTCACCGACGTAACCAACGCATCCCGTACCCTGCTGATGAACATCCGCACCCTCGAATGGGATCCGCAGATCGCTGCAGACATGGGCATCCCCATGAGCATGCTGCCCGAAATCAAGTCCTCCTCCGAGGTGTACGGCTTCGGCCGCGCAACCGGTCTGCTTAACGGCACCCCGATTGCCGGTATCCTGGGCGATCAGCAGGCTGCCACCTTTGGCCAGGCCTGCTTCGAGAAGGGTATGGCGAAGAATACCTACGGTACCGGTAACTTCATGCTCATGAACACCGGCAACGAGCCCGTCTTCTCCAACAACGGTCTGCTGACCACCGTCGCATACAAGATTGGCGACGCAGCACCCGTCTACGCTCTGGAAGGCTCGGTCGCAATGAGCGGCTCCCTGATCCAGTGGCTGCGCGACAACCTGCGCATGATTGAGCACGCTGCAGAGTCTGAGGAACTGGCTACCTCCGTTGAGGATTCCGGTGGCTGCTACGTCGTTCCCGCATTCTCCGGCCTGTTCGCACCTCACTGGCGTTCCGACGCTCGCGGCGTCATCGTTGGTCTGACCCGCTACGTGAACCGTGCACACATCGTGCGTGCGGCACTGGAAGCAACCGCATTCCAGACCCGCGAGGTTCTGGACGCAATGAACGCTGACTCCGGTGTTGAGCTCTCCGAGCTGCGCGTGGACGGCGGCATGACCGCTAACGAGTTCCTCATGCAGTTCCAGGCTGACATCCTCGGCGTTCCTGTGATCCGCCCGAAGGTTGTTGAGACCACCGCTCTGGGTGCAGCATACGCTGCAGGTATCGCTGTTGGTTTCTGGACCGGCGAGCAGGACGTTGTGGACAACTGGGCTGAGGACAAGCGCTGGCTGCCCTCCATGGAGCCCGCAGAGGTTGACCGCCAGTACCGCCTGTGGAAGAAGGCTGTCTCCCGCACCCTCGAGTGGGTTGACGAGGACGTTCCGACCGCCTAATCGCAGCACCCGTTGCCTAACGGCACGGTCCGCGTACTAGCGATGCCCCGGCTGCTTCTCCCCCTCTATGGGGTTGAAGCAGCGGGGGCTTTCCGCTGTTTTATGACGCATTTATTAGCCTTTATTGCGCGGTGATTTCAACAAAAATTGGCGCTGCGGTACCGTTGGTTTTTGTAAATTCTGTATCTTCAGCCGATCACCTGGCGCGGTGTTGTTCGTGAGGTGTCAGTACCACACAGGACGCGTACGCGACATATTCATGCGCTGTCCTGACAGGAATCGACGATTCGCGCTGATACTTTATTTACGCTCCCGTCCGCCGTGGTGCTTCACGTACTGCGGCGGACGGACTTTTATCTCTTGTTACTAGGTTCTCTGCATTAACGATGAGTGGGGTTCGCTTTTCGTGTTGCAGTTCTCGCTGTAAAAATCACTGGTTTTATGCCCCTTGTTGAGATACCCGTTTACATGTTGTGTGGGGTTGATCTAACAGCGTTTGTTTGCCTTTGATGTCCACTTCAAGCGCCGTATCATAGATATATAGGCTTATTGATTCTATTCTGGTCGCCGAAGATGGCGGTTGGTTATGCATCTGGCACCTTCCGGTGGTCGTGAGAACGGAGAGAGGCTCCGTTGGAAGGAGGGAGCGGGTTTCCCGCACCGATTATGGTTGATGTCCGTCGCCGCAAGCTTGCAATTATTGCTATGAACATTTCGGTTCTTGCAGCTGCTCTCTCCTGGCTGTTGGTGCTCTTCTCTGTCATGTATTCTCCCGCAGCTGTACCGTGGGCTCTGGGCGTTGCTATCGTACTGACTGTGATTGGCGCCTACGCGCTGTACCGCTACTACTCCAAGTACTCGCACGTGCTCCCGAACGAGGACCCGGACGCACACGATGTGCTCGGTCACGACCTGCACTCGACCCACCTGCCGCACCTTCACCACACGGAGGGCAATCCCAACGGAGCAGCTGCTAAGTAGCGTGCCTGCCATCCCCTAGACAGCATAAATGTGCCGCCTCACCGGTACCGGTGAGGCGGCACGTTTGCATTAAAATCGCGGTTCAGAGTCCGACCCTACACTCAAGATTATTTCTGGTTTGAGTCAGTGCTCCGCTGCGCTTCAGCTTCGGCTCTGGCTAGTTCTATCCTTCTGTTCTTTTCGACGATCAGAGCGTTATATTTCCAGCCGGGGATTCGTTCAAAAAGCCACCCAACCCAGAGAAGCGCAGCGGTAATGAGAGCGACAGGAATCAGGTAAATAAGGGCTCTCGGGTCGCGGGTGTGGTCTGAGGTGCTCCCCGCGGTGAGTTCCCACAGCGCAAGGATTGGTACCGCCATTATAGGCATCACTATAAAAAGGATGAGGGCATAGTAAATGCCCATCATGCTACCGGGCCTGCCTCTATTCATACGGGCTTGGGTGACGGCTCTCTTCAGACGTTTGTATTCCTCTAAGGTTTCGCCGTCTAGAAGCGAAGCGTTAGGGATCTTGGCCATGACGTACCGTACGGCTTCTAAATCTGAGGGCGAGCAAATAAAGATATGTCCCTGGGACGTAACGGTATATTCTTTCGCGATGTCGAGGCACGCCTGCGCGTAACGGTTATTGAGCTCTCGGCTCTCCGGGTTTTCTTTGAGTTGCCGGCGGATGTCTTTCAGATCTTCCATGTTTCTCCTTGCAATTTCAGTCGTCGTTGAACCCAACGTTGGGGCACGAGAAACACAGGTCATCCCCCACCCGGTGCGGGGTGGAGAAGCCGGAGTATTGAATTGCGGTGTATCGGTGTGTACTTCACAGAATGCCAGCTCTTGGGGCTCAGGCAAAATTGACGGGGCGTCTTGAGATGTTTCAACAGCGGTGCATACATCTCATATATACCGGTCAGTTATAGACAAAACCCGCCGCGGGTACGGTACGGAGGCGCGCCTCCCCTATGATGGTTGAAAGGGGTATTTGCCCTTTGCACCATCGGCAGTACACACCCACGAGCCTACGAGGAAGAGCATGACCAAAGCGACCGATTCGCCGCAGCCGCCGGAAGCGCTCACGCGCTGGTACACTCGCTACTCGAGCCCCGTCGGCGTGCTCTATATCGCCGCCCGCGCGAACGCGATTGTTGGCATCTGGTACGAGGATCAGGCACATTTTCCGCTCCCCCATGAGCTCGGTGGACTCATCGAGAATCCCGGAGCCTACCTGCGGGAGCACAACACGGCGGAAGAGGAAGAGCCTACCGAAGAGTATGCTGCGGCGCAGCTGCTGTCGCGTGCTGAGGTAGAGCTCTCTGAGTACTTTGAGCGCAAGCGCACTTCTTTTACATTGCCGTTAGACCCTGAAGGCACCGATTTTCAACTGATTGTGTGGGAGCATCTGAAGACTGTTCCTGCTGGGTACACCACCACTTACGGCGAGATTTCGCGTGCGGTTGGCCCGGGTGCTCCGGCGCAGGCTGTGGGTCAGGCGGTCGGCCGCAATAAGGTTTCTATTATGATTCCGTGCCACCGCGTTATTGGTGCTGACGGTAGCTTGACCGGCTACGCTGGCGGGGTTGAGCGTAAGCAGTTCCTCCTCGATTTGGAGGAGCCGGAAGAGGTGCGGGAGGCGCGGCTCTTCTAGCCATGTCACCCGGCAGTGATTGGGACTTATCAGAGGGCGGAGCGTGCATCGGATGCGGGCTCTGCCCTTTGTCGTACCTATTTTCGGTTTCGTTGCTCTGCACCACGACACATAATCGAATATACTTGCGATTTACTCACGCTAGAGCTACTGTTTAAGTAGAATATGCTTCCGAAATATTCGGATGAGCTCAGCACTCTCAGAGAGGAGAAACCGTGACCTCGCAACCTACTATTCCCGCCGACCCCCTCGAAAACGCCCCGAGCTACCCCACGTGGGTGACCGATGAGCTTCTGCGCGACTACTACGACACCGAATGGGGCATGCCCGTCACCGATGAACGAGGACTCTTCGAAGCCCTGAGCCTCGAGGCTTTTCAGGTGGGGCTCTCGTGGCGCACGATTCTTGCCCGCCGAGAGGCATTCCGCCGCGTTTTCGAGGGTTTCGACCCCGAACGCGTGGCTGCGTTCACCGACCATGATGTTGCGCGGCTCCTCCAGAATGAAGACATTATCCGTAACGAGAGGAAGATTCGCGCGGTCATCTCCAATGCACGGCTGACCCTGCGGATGCGCGAGCTTGCCGCAACGCCCCGTGACGCTTCCACGGAGGATATTCGTCTTCCCCTTATCGCGCCCTCTTCTACCCCGGCCAAAGAGGATAGCAGCGAGGCGGCAGACACTCGCCGCCGTCGAGTTCGTACGCTCAGCGATGAAGACCTGAACCGGATGCGCGAGCGCACCCTATCCGACGGCACGCATGTACCGGGTGGGCTGCCGGCGTGGCTGTGGTCCTTTGCGCCGAGCGAGACTATCGCACCGCTCACCCAGAACGATATTCCCACCGATACCCCTGAGTCCGCGCTTCTTGCCAAATCTTTTAAAACTCTAGGAGGCGTGTTCTTGGGTCCGGTGACCGCTTATGCGCTCATGTGCGCGGTCGGTATGGTGGATGCGCACCTGGTGGACTCGCATCGGCGAGGCTGTTCGGGGCTCTTTGCCTAACTCGCTTGGCGTGCTCGCCTCCAAGGGCGTAGAAAAGCCGCGTGTTACTTCGTTAAAGTAAGCACGCGGCTTCTATACGTTGAGAGGTTCCGCTCTGAATTAGATCGTCACAGGATTAGATCGTTACAAAGAGGAAAATCAGCGCCAGCAGCGGCGGGGTCAGCTGAATCAGCGCCGGCTTGCGCTTATCCGGAGAGGTGAGGAACAGGTAGGCACCGGCAACCGCCATGGAGCCCAGACCTGCGAACATGAGCGCCACGCCCACCTGCGGGGAGCCGAACCAGAATGCGAGCAGACCAGTTGCGGCGATCCAGGCGAGCATCAGGTTGTACAGGCCCTGGTTTGCCGCCATCTCCTTGGTGGATTCAGCGAATTCTTCGGTCATTCCGAAGGTTTCGCGGCCCTTGGGCTTGGTCCAGAGGAAGGATTCAATAATCCAGATGTAGACATGAATAGCTATAGCAATAAAGGCAAAGACAGTAGTAATCGTTGCGAGCGCCTGCATTGTTTTTCCTTAAGCAGTAGGTGTTCTATGAGGCGCCTGCCCGTTCTTTCTTCTGGAGCACAATCTGTGGTGATGCGCAGAATGATGCAGGAGCAAGCACAAGAAGTAATTCTACGCCTCTTCCCGGTCTGTTGGAACTTCCTGAATATACGTGAAACCCCTCGAATCGTCTTCTGCAGAGAAAATTGCAGGGTTCTCATCGAGGGGTTTCTACGCAGGGTTACGCCGAATCCGGTATCGGTCTTTAGCCCATCATGAGCGACAGAGCGAAGGACCAGACGCAGACCAGGCCCAGCAGAATAGCGCTGTACTTAATGGACATGGAGGTAATCTTCGATTCCTCACCGGCGCTATTTACTGCCGCCGCAGCGATTGCGATGGACTGCGGGGAGACGATCTTACCCATCACGCCACCGGCGGTGTTTGCGGCGACGAGCAGGGTCGGGTCAACAGCAATCTGGGCTGCGGTGGTGGACTGCAGGCCCGCGAAGAGCACGTTAGCGTTCGTCACGGAGCCGGTCACGAACACGCCAATCCA
>NZ_KV816933.1:174892-200343 GCF_001814485.1 Rothia sp. HMSC066G07
GCCGGTCACGAACACGCCAATCCAACCGATAATCGGGGACAGCAACGGGAAGACCGGGCCGGCTGCCGCGAGCGCCAGAGCGATGGAGGTGGTCATACCGGCGTGGTTCATCACGTTTGCGACGGACATGACCAGGCAGATCATGAGGATCGGCATCTTCAGCTGGTTCCAGGTGCCGCCGAGTTCTTCAAAGGCTTCACCCCAGCTAATCTTCGAGGTCAGCACGGTAATCAGTGCTGCCACCAGAATTGCGGTGCCGGATGCGCCCAGGGTGTTCCAGGAGAACATTGCGGTCACGGTCTTACCGGCGCCGGTGACGATTGCCTCGTGAATGCCGGGGATGGGGAACGCCAGGGTTGCGGCACCAAGCGGACCGGTGGTTGCGAACACGGGCTTGAGCGCGGTGGACCAGAGCAGGATGGTTGCGGAGAGGAAGATGAAGGGGCTCCACGCCTTAACAATCTCAGCGCCGGTGTGCTTGACGCCCTGCTGCGCCTGAACTTCTTCGAGGCTGGGAGCGGTAGGTTCACGGTAAATGTGCTTGGGCTGCCAGGAACGCATGACGAGTGCCAGCGCTACCAGGGACAGCAGCGGCGGGATGATGTCGACCAGTTCGGGCGAGCCGAGCAGTATCAGGATAGCTGCCTGACCGCCGGAGAAGATCACGCCGGTCATGAGCGCTACGAGACCGACTTCGCGGATGCCGCGCATACCGTCCTGGATTGCGACCATCAGCAGCGGCACGAAGGCGACGAAGATCTGCAGTACCGGTACCATGCCTGCGGACAGGTGTGCGGTGTCCAGGCCGCCGACCTTAGCTGCGGTGGTCACGGGGATACCGATAGCACCGTATGCGCCGGACGCGGCGTTGGCTACCAGCGCCAGCATGGATGCCTTGAGGGGGTTGAAACCCAGAGATACCAGCAGTGCAGCAGAGATAGCGATCGGGATGCCGAAGCCTGCCGCGCCTTCGATGAAGCCGCCGAAGCAGAAGGCAATCAGCAGCACCTGGATGCGCTGGTCGTTTGAGATGGAGGAGACGGAGGAGCGCACGATATCGAAGTTACCGGCGCGCACGGCGATGCGGTAAAGCCACACAGCCATCAGCACAATCCAGCCGATGGGCCACATGCCCGAGAGGAAGCCGGAGAGGATGGAGCCGGCACCTGCGGTGATGGGCAGGCCGAAGACGGCGCAGCCGATGATGAGGGTGGTGCCGAGGGTCAGCAGTGCTGACTTGAGGCCGCTGAGTTTCAGGACGGTCAGGCCCAACAGGAAGAGGATGATGGGTACTGCTGCGACCAGTGCGGAGAGCACCGGTGAGTTCAGCGGGTCGTAGGTTTGCTGCCACATAGGGCGGGTGGTCCTTTCGGTCTGTGTGTATTAGCGGTCGCTTCTTCCGGTACGGCGCCTGCGCTGTATGGAAGCGTTAGGCCGCATAAAAACCGATGGCCCCGGTCCTTGCGTCGTGGATGGGTCCATCGGTGAAGCGTGATGGTCTTGAGCTGCCGGGCGTTTGGTTGTATGACGTGGCGATATGCCGAGGCCATATACCGGGGCCATATACCGGGGCGCGGCGGCGGTGAGCGGAACCTTTCCCTCTCACTAGGTGCTCTTGACTTTATCTGTCTAAGCTAACAGGTCTTCCTCGAGACTTCAGGATAGGGTGACCTTAAGTGTGCACAAATGAAACTTATGTGCATAATTGCGCTCCTTAGCCGCGAACCTCCTCCCCAGCGCACAAATACAGAAATGCGAAAGCCCCCTCCTACCGAAGTAGAAGGGGGCTTGATACAGACCGTGTCGCGGGCACCTTACCTTCAGAGAAGGTAGGTTACACGCATCTGGTTCTCACGCTGTTTAGAGGCCGACCAGAGACAGGACATAAACCCAAACACAGGTGACAGCCAGCAGAGCTGCACTGTACTTGATCGCCATGGAGGTAATCTTGGATTCCTCGCCTGCGCTGTTCACAGCAGCAGCTGCAATTGCGATGGACTGCGGGGAAACGATCTTCGCCATCACACCACCGGCGGTGTTAGATGCAACCAGCAGGGTCTGGCTAACGCCAATCTGCTGTGCGGTGGTAGCCTGCAGGCCAGCGAAGAGGATGTTGTTGTTCACCACGGAGCCGGTCACGAACACGCCAATCCAACCGATGATCGGGGACAGCAGCGGGAAGATAGCACCCACAGCGGCAACAGCCAGTGCGATGGAGGTAATCATACCCGCGTAGTTCATGACGTTAGCAACGGACATGACCAGGCAGATCATGAGGATCGGGGTCTGCAGCTGCTTCCAGGTTGCGCCGAGTTCCTCGATAGCCTCGCCCCAGCTAATCTTGGAGGTCAGGATGGTGATGATGGTAGCCACCAGAATTGCGGTACCGGATGCGCCCACAATGTTCCAGGTGTAGGTCACGTCGATAGGCTTGGGGGTTGCAACAATCGGTGCCGCCTGCGAGATGCTCTGGTGCAGCCAGGGCAGGGGGAAGGAGATGTTGGTGAAGCCGAGCGCGCCCTTAGCAGCGAAGAGGGGCTTCAGAGCGGTGGACCAGAGCAGAATCACGACGGACAGGTAGACGAAGGGGCTCCAAGCCTTGAGGATTTCGCCGCTGGTGTGCTTGACGCTCTGCTGCGCCTGAACTTCTTCCAGGGAGGGAGCGGTGGGCTCGCGGAAGATGTGCTTGGGCTGCCACTTCTGCATGACCAGTGCCAGAGCGACCAGTGCCAGCAGCGGCGGGATGATGTCAACGAGCTCGGGGTTACCCAGGGTTGCGAGCAGAACGGACTGGCCACCGGAGTAGATAACGCCGACCATGAGAGCTACCAGACCGACTTCGCGGATACCGCGCAGACCGTCCTGAATAGCGACGAGCACCAGGGGGATCAGGCCTGCCATGATCTGGATAACCAGGACCATTTCGATGGACAGACCGTGCAGGTCCACGCCGCCGCGGGTTGCTGCGGTGGTCACGGGGATACCGATAGCGCCATATGCACCGGAGCTCACGTTAGCAATCAGGGCGAACATTGCGGCCTTGAGCGGGTTGAAGCCCAAGGAAACCAGCAGTGCGGCACAGATAGCAATCGGAATACCGAAGCCTGCAGCGCCTTCAAGGAAGCCACCGAAGCAGAATGCAATCAGCAGCATCTGGATGCGCTGGTCAGTAGAGATGGACGAGATGGAGGAGCGAACGATTTCGAAGCCGCCGGAACGCACGGAAATGCGGTAGAGCCACACTGCCATGAGAACGATCCAGCCGATGGGCCACATGCCCGAGAGGAAACCGTAGAGGATGGAGCCTGCACCTGCGGTGACGGGCATACCGAAGATGCCGCAACCGATCACGAGTGCGAGCGCCAGGGAGATGACGGCAGATTTAATACCGCTGAGCTTCAGGACGGTGAGGCCCAGAAGGAAGAAAATAATCGGGACTGCTGCCACGAGTGCAGAGAGGGCACTCGAGTGTAGCGGGTCGTAGACTTGCTGCCACATGATTGTATTGCGTTCCTTTCCGCGCCCCGAGGGGCGGGATCGAGTTGTGCCGTAAAACCTTCCCAGCGACGCGTGTGGCGGCGTGTGTGCCGTGTGTTGCAGGTGCGTGCACCTAGCTGTTTTATGCGTTATGGGCGCTATCCTCTGGGGATATATGCCTTCACTTGGGTTCGTGTTGGTTTTGCGGCTATGAAATTCAGTGTGTATGAAGTCGTGTTTTAGTCACAGAAACCTAAATATTCCTTGATTTGTCAAGGGAAATTCAGTGCCAAAGCTAAAATTTCTGACCGCTAAAACGCGATTCCTTGTGTACCCAATGTACCACCCATCACCCACAAAATCGGGCATATTCCAACATTTAGATCGAAGCTCATAATTGCACACTAACCTAAAGACCCACCGCTTTACAGGTGCAATGCCGGCCCCTCCCCCGCCATCCCAAGGAAGAGAGCGCCCTTCAGTGCTTCCAGCCGTGTATTTGGCACCGACTCCCGTATTTCCCCATCCAAGCAAGCAAAACAAAAACCACTAAACGGCATACAAAAAGCTCCGGAAGGAAAACCTTCCGGAGCTTTATCTGTCGGGTTGACAGGATTTGAACCTGCGACCCCTTGACCCCCAGTCAAGTGCGCTACCAAGCTGCGCCACAACCCGATTCGTTATTCACGATATTGTTTTCAAGGTTTCCCCTGAACACTCGAATAACTATACCGGGCTTTTAACCCCCGCGCAAGCCAGAATCCCTATTTTTAGAAAAAATCTTAAAAATCTTTTCCTCGCAGATTTTCTGCACAGGATCCAGCGCGTGGGGGGCCAGCCCAGCAACACGGCATCGGGCACACCCCCGCTACTAGCGGCGGCCGCCCTTGCCCTTCTTAGCCTTCGCGCTCTGACGCTCGCCCAAGGAACGACGCTCACGCACACGCATCGAAATCTCAATCGGAGTACCCGTGAAATCAAAAGTCTCACGCAGACGACGCATAATGAAGCGACGGTAACCCGGATCCAAGAAACCGGTAGTAAAGAGCACGAACTTCGGCGGGCGCGAAGACACCTGAGTACCGAAGAGAATACGCGGCTGCTTACCACCACGCAGCGGGTGCGGATGCGCGGCCACAATCTCGCCCAGGAACGCGTTCAGGCGACCGGTCGGAATACGCGAATCCCACGACTCCAGCGAGTGCTCCAGAGCGGGCACCAGCTTGTCCTTGTGCCAGCCGGTCTTCGCCGAAATGTTCACGCGAGGCGCCCACTGCACGTGCGCCAGGTCGCGCTCAATCTCGCGCTCAAGCATGTAGCGGCGATCCTCATCGAGGGTATCCCACTTATTGAATGCCAGAACCATCGCACGACCCGAATCAATCACGGTCTGCACGATACGCACGTCCTGCTCAGAGATCGGCTCGGAAACATCCAGCAGCACCACGGCAACCTCAGAGCGCTCCAGAGCAGTCTGAGTACGCAGCGAAGAGTAGAACTCCGCACCCTTAGCCATATGCTGGCGACGGCGAATACCCGCGGTATCCACAAAACGCCAAGGGTAGCCGCCCAGCTCAATAATCTCGTCAATCGGGTCACGAGTCGTACCAGCCAGGTCATTCACCACGGCACGCTCAGAACCAGCCAGCTTATTCAGCAGCGACGACTTACCCACGTTCGGGCGACCCACCAGAGCCACACGACGCGGGCCACCCAGCGCCTCCGGCTGAGCAAACTGCGAGTGCTCCGGCATGACCTCAAGGATCTCGTCCAGAGCATCCGCCAGGCCACGACCGTGCAGACCCGACACCGGGAACGGCTGACCCATACCCAGCGACCAGAGGTTATAAATCTCCGGCTCCAGGTGAGCGTCGTCAATCTTGTTAGCAATCAGAATGATCGGCTTCTTCACGCGGCGCAGCATACGCACAATCTGCTCGTCCGAAGCGGTCACACCCACGCGGGCATCCACCACCAGGACCACAACGTCGGCCTGCTCCACAGCGATCTCAGCCTGCTCAGCAACCTGAGCATCAATACCGCGAGCGTCAGACTCCCAACCACCGGTATCAACCAGGGTGAAGCTCTTACCCAGCCACTCAGCCTTATAGGACACGCGGTCACGAGTCACACCCGGCTTATCCTCAACCACCGCTTCACGGCGGCCCAGAATACGGTTAATGATGGTCGACTTACCCACGTTCGGGCGGCCAACAATCGCCACTACCGGATCAGCGAGCTGCTCTTCCTCTTCCTCAATGTCGAAACCCCAGGCACCCAGCAGGGCGCGGTCCTCTTCATCCAGGTCGTAGTCCTCAAGACCCTCAAGCAGAGCCTGAGCACGCTGGTCAGCGGTCTCATCATCAATCTCAGCGAGGCGCTCAGTAACGTCGTCCTCGCCACCGCCCAGGTACTTATCTTCGTAATCGTCGCGGATAGCGTCCTCAGCCATGCGCATTCCTTTCTCTACCCGCCCCCGCGCCCAACCCATTGGTCAGCACGCGAGCACGGCTCAACGTCTTCTCGGGAGCGGATGCACCACTCCCCCAGCGTTTCGGCGGGGCCTAGCCCGCGCGCTTCGCCTTCAACTGGTCATTCACAGCGTTAATCACTGCAGAGACCGTCGCATTAAAATCAAGATCCGAGCTGTCCACCAGGGTCACACCCTCGGCAGCTTCCATAAAGTTATTGACCTTCGAATCCTTCGCATCACGCTCAGCGATCTGCTTGCTCAAGTCACCCGAAGCGCCGGACTTCTCGGAGTTCTCCAGGCCGCGGCGCGCCATGCGCACCTCTTCAGAAGCAGTCAGCAGGATGCGCGCATCAGCGTCGGGGGCAACTACGGTGGTGATGTCGCGACCCTCAGCGACCATGCCGTTAATAGCGTGGTCAATCATCCAGCGCTGCAGGCCAATCAGGTGCTCACGAACCGCCGGAACCGAAGCCACAGCAGAAACGGCCGAAGAAATGCGCTCGCTACGAATCTCCTCACGGATATCGGTCGAGCCCATCAGAATCTCTTCTTCCTTAATGTTCGTACCGAACACCAGGGGCATCTCCTCGACAGCCTTCGCGATCGCTTCAGCGTCGTTCAGGTCAATGCCAAGTTCCAGCACACGGTAGGTTGCGGCACGGTACATTGCACCGGTGTCCAGGTACGCCAGACCAAAGTGGCGTGCAACTTCCTTAGACACAGACGACTTACCGGAACCGGAGGGACCGTCAATAGCAATCGTCAGTTTAGGGTTCTCGTGCATCAGCACTCCTTCAAATTCGTCTCAAACTTTATGCCGGAAAATACAGCTTTAACTCTACTTCACAACACGCCAACCGCGAGCCGACAAATCGCGGACCAGCGCCTCATGAATAGACGGATTGACCGAGATTTCAGCCATACCCACCGGGGCACCCGTCGAGTGCTCCAGCCGCAAATCCTCAAGGTTCGCGCCCAGCTCACCAATCTCGGCAAGCAAACGAGCCAGCGTGCCGGGGGTGTCGTCCACCAACACCGTCATCTTTGCAAACGCGGCGGGGGCAGTACCGTGCTTACCCGGAATACGGCTCACGCCCGCGTTGCCTTCGCTCATCAGCTGCGCCAAATCCAGGCGAGCGCCGGATGCCGTCGGGTTCTCCAGCGTCGCGATGAGGCGGTTCAGGTCATCACGCACCCCGTAGAGGGTCTTCACAATCGGGTCAGCGTTCGCCGCAAAAATCTGCACCCACAGCGTCGGGTCCGAAGCCGCGATACGCACCGTATCGCGCAAACCCTGACCCGCCAGGGACAGCGCATACAGCGGAGTGTCCTGCAGACTCGAAGCCAACAGCGAGCTCATCGCTTGCGGCACATGAGAGATCAGAGCGACCGTCTGATCATGCTCCTCAACGCTCAGAGAAGTCACAATCGCGCCCAGCTCCACCGCCACAGAACGCACCAGACGCACACACTCGGGGCGAACCGAATCGTGCTCGCAGATAATCCACGGACGCGCCTGGAACAGCTCACCACGAGCAGCCACCGGGCCAGACTTCTCACGCCCAGCCATCGGATGCGAACCCACGTAACGGGACGCATCCGCGCCCGAAGCAAGCACATCAGCCAGCGGCTGCACCTTCACCGAGGCAACATCCGTCACCACAGCGCCGGGGTAGCCCGCCTCCGGTCGAGGCGCGTAGGTGTTCAACGCGCGAGCGCACACGGCACCGGCACTATCCGGAGGCGCAGCCACCACCACCAGCTGCGGGGCGAGGGCGGCGCGTTCCTCCTCCGACAGGGTGGAGATGCTTGTACCGGCACCAATATCCTGCGCCACTGCCTCGGCGGTGGGTGAAATATCTTGGACGTACACGTCCTCGCATCCTGCCGCACGCAACCCCAAACCAATGGAGGCACCCAGCAGACCCGAGCCGATAATGAGCACCGGCCCGGTTAGCGTTGAGTCCATGGGCAGCTCAGATGCGGAAAGCTCAGCGGGCGAGCTCATGACAACTCCTTAGCGTTATTACATGTCCACCGAAGCGAGCAGGTGACCGATCTCGACCTTGGAGAGGTTACGGACGGTGCCCTGCTTCTGCGAACCAATACGAATCGGGCCCATCTCGACACGGACCAGGCGCTCGACCGGGTAGCCGACCGCGTCGAAGAGGCGGCGCACAATGCGGTTCTTACCGGAGTGGATGGTCACCTCAACGAGCACGTGGCCAGGGGTGGAGTCCACCAGCTTGAACTCGTCAACGCGGGTCACGCCGTCTTCCAGGCGAATACCCTTCTTCATGGCTGCGCCGACGCCGGGCTCCATGGGGCCGGGAACCTGCACCAGGTAGGTCTTGGGCACCTCGTAAGAGGGGTGGGTGAGGCGGTTCGCCAGTTCACCGTCGTTGGTCAGCAGCAGCAGACCCTCGGTTTCGACGTCCAGGCGGCCCACGTGGAATACGCGCTCGCTCATGGAGGAACGCAGGAAGTCGGAGATGCAGGGGCGACCTTCGGGGTCTTCCATGGTGGAGACCACGCCGGCGGGCTTGTTGAATGCCATGTAGACGAGCTTGTCGTTGGTCTGAACGGTCATGCCGTCCACTTGCACGGTGACCTTGGAGGGGTCCACGCGCACGCCCAGCTCGGTCACGACTTCACCGTTGACGGTGACGCGGCCTTCGGTAATCATTTCTTCGCAGACGCGGCGGGATGCCACACCGGCCTGGGCAAGCAGCTTCTGCAGGCGTACGCCGTCGTGGTCGTAGAACTCGTAGTGGTCTACCGGGGCGTTGCGGGGGCGGCGGGGGCGGTGCGGGCCAGCGTAGTTGCTGACGCGGTATTCGCCGCGCTCGTTTGCGAAGGCTTCGCCGGAGCGGTAGGGGCGGCCCGGTGCGCGGCGTTCGCGCTTGGGCAGTTCGGTACCGCGGCCTCGGCCGGAACCTGCGCGGCCTGCGCCGAACTTCTTCTCGCCAAACTTCTTGTCACCGAGCTTCTTCTCGCCGAAACCCTTTGCGCCGCCCTTGCCTGCGCCACTCTTCGGTGCGCCGGGACGACCGCCGCGTGCGGATGCGCCCTTAGCGCCGGGCTTACCGCCCTGACCGGGACGAGCAGCGCCGGGACGGCCACCGCGGGAGTTCTGGGGGCGACCGGATGCAGAGCGGCCGCCGCGGGAGGAGTTTCCATATGCCATGGTGTTCTTCTCTTTTCTGTCGTATGGTGCGAACGTTTCAGGCTTTTCCCGAACGTTCGTTCGTCTTATTGATTCGTTGTCTTAGTCGTTGCCCTCGGCAAGCACTGCGGCTTCCGTGTCATCGGGCAGGAAGGGCGCGAGCGCCGGTAGCTCCTCCAGGGAGTTCAACCCGAGCTTCGCCAGCAGCAGCTCCGTGGTTTCGTAGAGGGTCGCGCCGCTTCCGGATTCTCGCCCTGCTTCACGAATCAGCTGCCGTTGCAGTAGCTGACGGATTGCCGCGTCCGCGTTTACGCCACGGATGGAGGCTACCCTCGCCCTGGTCACCGGCTGCTGGTAAGCAATCACGGCGAGCGTCTCGTAGGCGGGCTTGCTGAGGGTTGCGCTCTTGGAGCGGGTCACGAAGCGTGCCACCCAGGGGGCGAAGTCGTCGCGGGCGTAGAGCTTCCAGCCTCCTGCGATGTTCCGCAGCTGGAATCCGCGCGGTTCGGGCGCCACCCGGTTTTCGTCTTCTCCGTAGCCGCTTTCTTCGCCGTTGTACTCTCGGTACAGCTGGTCGAGCGCGTGCTCAACAGCTCGTTCGCTGACGATGAGCGCGGCGGAGAGTTCTTTGACGCCCACGGGCGCTTCGGCAACGGCGAGGATCGCTTCGATGGCGCTTTTGACGCCGCCGGGGATTGCCTCGACCTTGGAGAATTCGGCTTCGGCATCGACCGCCACACTGGGTGCGGTGGAGGGGCCTCCCACCGGAATCTTCGCAGTTTTCTTCTCTGCGTGGGGCGCAGGTTCCTGCGGTGCCTCGGAGCTGCCGAAGCTGTCGGAGTCCTCTGCCGTTTCAGCGGCTTCAGCCTCCTCAGCTTCTTCGGGAACCTCATCCAGAGGAGCGGCGGCTACCTCGTGCTCAGCCGGTTCAGCGTCCGCCTCAGCAGGCTTTGAGCTCTCAGTCTCTACCGTCTCTGCTACCTCTACCGGCGCCGAGTCAGCCTGTTCCGAATCCTCATCCGCGTTCGGATCCCAGTAGCCCATGTTCACGATGGCAAGGTCATCAGGGGTGAATTCACGGTCAAAGCGTGAGCCGTGACTACTCATAATCCTCCTCTACCGGTTCCGTGTTAGCTTCAGATTCGTTCACTTCGGGTGATTCAGACGCTTCACTGGTTTCGTGCGCATCCTGAGTGTCTGTTGCTTCGCGAATCACGAACTGTGCAGCGCTCGCGCTCGCACGTACCCGAATGGCTCCGAGCGGTGCGTCCTGTTCTACGTGCAGGGCGCCTTCTTTGTAGAGCTCAAGCAGGGCGAGAAAACGAACCACCGCGATTTCTAGTTCGCCGGATCCTTGAACCAGTTCGGCGAAGCTCAGTTCCCGCGCCGCGGTATCGAGCAGGCTGTGCAGAATGTAGTGTTCTTCAGCCGCGATGGTGGTTAGCGGAACGTGCAGGTGCTCGTTGAGTTCTTCAACGATTTCTTCGGGTTCCGGTTCGGGCTCTTTGGGGGTTCGGCTCAGTGCTGCTGCGGCGATGCGGGCAAACTCTTCGGCACCTCCGGTAAAGACCAGCTCGGGTAGTGCCTGGGCGAATCGTTCTTCGAGGGCTACCGCACGGGGAAAACGCTGTGCTTCTTGCGCCCAGCGTTCAGCAAAAATATCGGCGACTTCGCGGTAGGCACGGTATTGCAGCAGACGGGCAAAGAGCAGGTCGCGTGCCTCCAGCAGTGCAACGTCCTCTTCGAGGGGTTCACGATGCTGCGGGAGCAGGCGTGCGGTTTTGAGTTCCAGCAGGGTTGCGGCGGTGACCAGAAATTCGCTGGCTTCGTCGAGTGCACGTTCTGTGCCTTCAGCGTAGAGGGCGTGCAGGTATGCGAGGAACTCGTCGGTGACCTCTGCGAGCGCCACCTCGGTAATGTCGAGTTTGCTGCGCGAAATCAGGGTCAGTAGAAGATCAAAGGGACCCTCAAAATTACTGAGGGTGAGGGTGAAACCCGGGTTCTGCAGGCCGCGGCCCTCAGTCCGGGCGTTCGCGGCGGTGTCTGCGTTCGGTGTCGGTACCCTCACGGCAGCGACGTTCGTGGTCATAAACGACCTATTCTCCTTAGGTTTATTCTCCCCGGCTTTATTGGTGCCGTCTCAGATGCGGCTTCTACTTCGCCTATTTTTTCGGCGTAAGCAGTGTGCGGGGTCTTTAGAATCCACACAATTATACGCCCTCTGCCGGTGTGACTCAAGGGTGAGAGTCACCTCAGCAGAGGGCGTATAGGTGTGGGGGCTTTAGCGTGCGCCGCCCTTGTAGATCAGTTCGCGTGCCACCTGGCGGTATGCTTCCGCGCCGGGGTGGCTGGAGGCGTAGCTGAGAATCGGCTCAGCAGACACCGATGCGTCCGGGAACTTCACGGTGCGCTTGATGACGGTGTCGAAGACCTTGTCGCCGAATGCGTCCACGATGCGTGCCAGAACTTCCTTGGAGTGGATGGTTCGCGCATCGAACATGGTGGCAAGCACGCCGGAGATTTCGAGGTCGGGGTTCAGGCGATCCTGAACCTTCTCGATGGAGTCGACCAGCAGTGCGACGGCGCGCAGTGCGAAGAACTCACAAATCAGCGGAATGATGACGCCTTCGGAGGCGGTCAGCGCGTTGACGGTCAGCAGGCCCAGGGAGGGCTGGCAGTCGATGAGGATGACGTCGTATTCGTCGCGGACCTTGCGCAGTGCCGAGGCGAGAACCTGCTCGCGAGCCACTTCGTTGACCAGCTGAACTTCAGCTGCGGAGAGGTCAATGTTGGCGGGCAGCAGGTCGATGTTCTCCACGCCGGTGGGCAGGATGACGTCCTTGATGTCGACCTTGCGGTCCATCATGACGTTGTAGACGGTCAGGTCCAGCTCGTGCGGGTTCGCGCCGAAACCTGCGGAGAGGGCACCCTGCGGGTCGAAGTCGACCAGCAGCACCTTGCGGCCACACTCTGCCAGTGCCGCGCCCAGGTTAATGGTGGAGGTGGTCTTACCCACGCCGCCCTTCTGATTCACCATAGAAATAATGCGGGCGGGACCGTGGCTGCTCAGCGGAGCCGGGTCGGGGTACACGCGCAGGGGTCGACCGGTGGGGCCGAGTTCTTGTGCCTGAGCTTCAGTCAATGGTTCACCTTCATCAATGAATTCGAAGTTTTAAGTTTAAGCGTTGTCTATAAGGTTACCTCAAGAGCGGCTGTTCCGCGGATTGGCGGGGGTTTATCCCCGCTCGTGGGCACGCGGATGCGCCATCCGGTAAACCTCCATGAGCCCCTCGGGAGTGACCTTGGTGTACACCTGCGTGGTCGCGATGGAGGCGTGCCCCAGCAGCTCCTGCACCACGCGAATATCGGCGCCGCCCTGCAGCAGGTGGGTTGCGAAGCTGTGCCGCATGGAGTGCGGAGAGAAGTCTGCGCTGAGGCCCGCCGCCTCGGCGGCTTCCTTAAGGATGAGCCACGCACCCTGGCGCCCCAGCCTGCCACCTCGCCCGTTGACGAAGAGCGCGGCGGTGCCTTTGCCGTGGGCCACGAGCGCGGGCCGCCCGCGCACCAGGTAATCCTGAATGGCCTTGTGGGCGTAATTTCCGAGGGGCACGAGGCGTTCCTTGCTCCCCTTGCCGAAGAGCCGCACGTACCCGGGGAGGGTGATGTCGTTGCCGTCCTCGTCGGCCAGGGTTTCTTCGCTGTGTACGTCGTCGATATCGGCGTTGAGCATTTCGCTCACGCGGGCACCGGTGGCGTACAGGAATTCAAGTATGGCGCGGTTTCGCAGGCCGATGGGAGTGTCTCGATCCGGCACGGCGAGGAGGCGCTGCATCTGCTCCACGGTAATAGCTTTGGGCAGACGCTTAACGTTTTTGGGCGGCGTCACGGTCGCGGCGGGGTCTTTTTCCACCAGAAAGGCAGAGACCCAGAAGGCGTGGGCTCCGCGCACGGCGGCCATGGTGCGGGCGATGGAGTTAGGACCCAGTGGCAGCGGGATGATTCCCTCGCCGCTCCCCCGCTCCCCCGGCTCGGTACCGCGACCCCCGTCGGCGGCGATGAGGACGGCCAGGGATTCTGCGGCCTCCTCGGCATCCACGGAGTTCTCTTCCTCCGGCTGTTTTTTAACTGGGGCGGCCAGGCCGGGTAGGGGCACGGTGGGCGCGGCAAGCTCGCGCATAAATGAACGCACCTGCGCGGTCGTAATGCGTTCGGGGTCGATTACCCCGAGGGTGGAGAGGTACGCGGCGTAGCGGCGCAAGTCTCGCGCGTACGAGGCGATGGTGTTCTCGCTGCTACCCCGCTCGACCCGCAGATGCACCAGGTACTGGTCGATGGCCCGCTCCAGGGGGGTCTGCTCGCCGGTCCCCTCAACCGCGGGGGTAGCGCCCTTCAGCGCGGGCTGTGCCATATCTCTTCCCTTCTCACGCGGTCGTTCGGGTTTGTTCGGATGCGCACGGTAGCGCGAAATGCCTCTTCGAGGGATCAGGCGAGAAGACTCCGAACCCTAACGGAAGGTCTGCGGCTTCTGTCGGCGATGCCCCATGTAGGGGTGGAATTCCCAGCCGCCGGCGGCTTCGCGCAAGCCTTCGAAGCCGCGCGCTGAGGCGGCGTAAGTGGCCAGAATCGCCTGGATGGCCAGCGCGTTGTGCACTTTACCGTCCAGAACCAGCTGCACCGCATCCTGCAGGGGAACCCAGCGGTAGGTCATCTCTGCCTCTTCTTCGGTGCGTTCGGTACGCTCCTGGCGGGGCAGCTCGCTCAGGTCGCGGGCCAGGTAGACGCGACCCGCCTCGCTGGTTGCGCCGGGGCTGCTGAAGTAGTCGGTCAGGGCGTGCCAGCTGGCGGCTCGCAGGTCGGTCTCCTCGGCAAGCTCGCGCTGTGCGGCGTGCAGAGGGTCCTCACCGTCGATGTCGAGCAGGCCGGCGGGCACCTCCCAGAGGTTCATGCGCACCGGGTGCCGGTACTGGTTGAGCATCAGCAATTCGTTGTGTTCGTTGAGAACCGCTACGGCCACGGCACCGGGCATCTCCACGACATCGCGGGTGAGTGCGGTGTCTTCGTTCAGCTCGTATTCCTCGACCACGGTTTCGATGACGTATCCGCTGTATTTGACGGTCCGGGTGCGAATCGTACGTTCTGAGGGTTCGTCGATAATATGCTGGTTTTCGCTCATATTTCTATTCTAGAGGGTTCGTTTCGGAACTCCCTCGCACTTCTCCCCGTTACTCGGCGGACCCCGATGGGTTAAGACGGTTAAACGGCGAGCGCCCCAGCCGCCGAGGGGACGGATGGGGCGCTCAACGCGTTCGGTCGCCTTATGCGCCGCGGCGCTCCAGGGCAGCCTTAATCAGGCCTGCAAAGAGCGGGTGCGGGCGGGTCGGGCGGGAGCGGTACTCGGGGTGTGCCTGAGTTGCCACGTAGTAGGGGTGAACCTCTGCGGGCAGCTCCACGTACTCAACCAGCGAGGAATCCGGGGAGGTACCGGAGATCACGAGACCAGCCTCTTCGAGCTGCTCGCGGTACTCGTTGTTCACCTCGTAACGGTGGCGGTGACGCTCCGATGTCTCGGTGGCGCCGTAGGCCTTAGCCACCTGAGAGCCGGGCACCAGGTTTGCCTTGTACAGGCCCAGGCGCATGGTGCCGCCCAGGTCGCCGGCACCCTCGACGAACTGCTTCTGCTCTTCGATGGTGGCGATAACGGGTACGGGGGTCTCGGGGTCGAACTCGGTGGAGGACGCCTCGGGCAGACCCAGCACGTTACGCGCGTACTCAATCACCATGGACTGCAGACCGAGGCAGATGCCCAGGGTCGGGATCTTGTGCTCGCGTGCGTACTTGAGGGCGCCAATCTTGCCGTCCAGGCCGCGGATGCCGAAGCCGCCGGGCACCAGGATGGCGTCCATGCCGCGCAGCTGGTGGTCTGCGTCCTCGTCGGTTGCGCACAGGTCGGCGGCAACCCACTTGATGTTGACCTTCACGTTGTTTGCGAAGCCGCCGGCGCGCAGAGCCTCGGAGACCGAGAGGTATGCATCGGGCAGGTCGATGTACTTACCGACCAGGGCCACGTTCACCTCTGCGGCGGGGCGGTGCACTGCGTCGAGCAGGCGGTCCCACTGGGTGAAGTCTGGCTCGGGTGCCTCGATGCCGAAGTAGTCGAGGATGTAGTCGTCGAGCTTCTGGCTGTGCAGGGTTTTGGGGATGTCGTAGATGCTGGGGGCATCGGCGCAGGAGATGACGGCGTCGGTGTCCACGTCGCAGGCGTTACCGATCTTGGAGCGGTGCGATGCGGGAACCTCGCGCTCACAGCGCAGAATCAGGCCGTCAGGCTGAATACCCAGGCCGCGCAGTGCTGCGACGGAGTGCTGGGTGGGCTTGGTCTTCAGCTCGCCGGAGGGGCCGATGTAGGGCACCAGGGAGACGTGCAGGAAGAAGACGTTCTTGCGTCCGACATCGCGGCGTACCTGACGTGCGGCTTCCATGAAGGGCAGGGATTCGATATCGCCAACGGTGCCGCCGATTTCGGTAATGATGATGTCGGGGGCGTTGTCGATTTCCGCTGCGTGACGCATGCGGGACTTGATTTCGTCGGTGATGTGAGGAATCACCTGGACGGTGTCGCCGAGGTATTCGCCGCGGCGCTCCTTCGCGATAACGGAGGAGTAAACCTGACCGGTGGTCACGTTAGCGGACTGGTCGAGGTTCTCATCCAGGAAACGCTCGTAGTGTCCGATGTCCAGGTCGGTTTCTGCACCGTCGTCGGTGACAAAGACTTCACCGTGCTGGAAGGGGTTCATCGTACCGGGGTCGACGTTCAGGTAGGGGTCGAACTTCTGCATGGTCACAGAGAGGCCGCGAGAGCGAAGAAGCTGACCGAGGGAAGAGGCCGACAGGCCCTTACCGAGAGAAGATGCAACACCGCCGGTCACGAAAATCTGGCGGGTTACCTTGTCGTTAGAGGACGCGTTCTGAGCGTTATTTTTTTCATTCACCACGGAATTCAAGCCTACCATTTTCTTGTCTGCTATCCAAGCAGAGGGTTTTGCCGCGAGAGGATTCTCTCAGGCGGCTTTCCCTCCCCTATTTGTCCTTATCACCACTGTAAACGGAGCTGGGGATTTATTATTCCCGCCGCGCCGTGTAGAAGCAGGTGTAGGAGCATTCACAGAGTATCTCACATCCTCTGGGCTCCATGCGCCGCTATTGGTCACCGGCACGGACTGCACCGACAACTTTCCAAGGCAGGCTCGCGCACTTCAGCCCCTTTGATGGTCTTTAGTGCGAAAGATGCCGCCTTTTGGCGCTTTTGCCAGCACTTTCCTCATGCTTTTCCCTGCCGGTTTGCCGCCGGTTTGCCGTCAGCTTCAGCGCCCCTGGGGCACTTCTCGACCGGCGGCCAGCAGCTCTCGGGCGTGCTCTCGTGCCGATTCTGATTGATCGTGTCCGGAGAGCATTCGCGCCAGTTCCACCACGCGTTCCTCTTCAGAAAGTACCTTGACCTTCGAGAGGGACGCGTCATCATTTTTCAGCACGAGGATGTGCTGGTCCGCGAAGGCTGCAACCTGCGGCAGGTGGGTGACCACCAGAACCTGCACGTGTCGAGCGAGCATGGCAAGGCGGCGACCGATTTCGATCGCTGCCTTACCGCCCACACCGGAGTCCACCTCGTCGAAAATGAAAGTGGGTACGGGGTCCACTTCGGCAAGCACTACCTCCAGGGCGAGCATCACGCGGGAGAGCTCACCGCCGGAGGCGCCCTTACCGAGCGGGCGCGGCACAGCGGTTCGGTGCGGTGCCAGCATGAAGGTCACGGTGTCTCGACCGTGCACCGAGAACTTTTCGGCTTCGGCAACTTCCACGACCAGGGAGGCGTTCGGCATGGCAAGAGCAGTGAGCTCTTCACTGACGGCGTCCGCCAGTTTCTGCGCGGCAGCACGGCGCAGGGCGGTCAGCTCTTCTGCCTGGGCGCCAAGCACCTTGCGTAGCTGTACCAGCTCGGTTTCCAGGGTTTCCTGTCGCTGCGGGTCGTCCACCAGGGTCTCGAGGCGTGCACGGGATTCTTCGGCCCATTCGAGAACCTCTGCAATATCGGCACCGTACTTGCGGGTGAGGGTCGCCAGCTGGGCGCGGCGAGTCTGCACCTGCGCCAGACGTTCGGGGCCTTCAACATCCAAGGAGGCCATGTAGGAGGACAGATCCGAGGAGATATCGGTGGCAAGAATCAACAGTTCGTTGACGCGCGCGGCGAGGGAGGCAAGTTCTTCGTCAGCATCTGCCTGCGCCTGTAGCGCGGAGCGGCTTGCATCGAGCAGGCTCATGACGCTCTGCTCGTCGCCGGTGGAGTATTCGCTACCGCTGAGCGCTGCGGAGGCGGTTGCCGACGCAATGCGTAGCGCTTCAACGTTCATGAGCTTCACCATTTCGGCTTTGAGCTCTTCTTCTTCCCCAGCCTGCGGGTTGACCGCACTGATTTCTTCGAGGGCGCCCTGCAGGGTCTGCGCTTCGAGAGCTCGTGCGCGCGAGTTTTCGCGCACTTCCTTCAGCTCTGCGGCGGCGGCACGGTATCGCTCGTAGTTTTCGCGGTACTTCTCAAGCAGGTTGGCGAGCTCTTCACCGGCGTACAGGTCGAGGGACTGGCGCTGCTCCGCCGCTGATTTGAGGCGCAGCTGATCGGACTGACCGTGCACTGCAACAAGAGTCTGACCAATCTGAGACAGGGTTCCGATGGGTGCGGAGCAACCGCCGACGTGGGCGCGGGAGCGTCCCGAGGCGTTGACGGTGCGTGCCAGAAGCAGTTCGGAGGTCTGTTCGTCGATGTCTTCGGCGGTGCCGCCGGCTTCTTCAGCAAGCTCAAGGGCGCGGTGCCCGTGGGGCAGGCGAATGACTGCTTCGGCGAGGGCGCTCTTGGCGCCGTTGCGCACGCTGGATGCGTCGGATCGGGCGCCCAGGAGCATGCCGAGGGCAGTGACGACCATGGTTTTACCTGCGCCGGTTTCGCCGGTCAGCACGGAGAATCCGGGTTCGAGGGGGAGCCTCGCATCGGTGATGATGCCGAGGTCTCGAATATGGATTTCCTCAATCACGAACGTTCATTCCTTTTCTTTAGTGCTTCTCGGTGTCCTGCGGGCCGCGCCAGCCACGGATCGGAAGCTCAAATTTACGCACCAGTCGCTCAGAGAAGGGAGCCGGGTGAATACGGGCGAGCAGCACCGACTTTTCGGAGCGTCGCACCTCAATACGGGAGCCGGGGTCCAGCTCCACGGTTCGGCGGCCATCGCACCAGAGCACGCCGGAGGCGCCGTTTCCGGGCATCATTTCTACCGCCAGGGTGGAGGTCGGCGCCGCCACCAGCGGGCGCGCGAAGAGCGCGTGAGCCGAGAGCGGCACCATGAGAATTGCTTCAACTTCGGGCCAGACGATCGGGCCGCCACCGGAGAAAGCGTAGGCAGTCGAACCGGTGGGGGTTCCCATGACCACGCCATCGCAGCCGAAGCTGCTGAGCGGGCGGCAGTCCACCTCGATAATGACTTCAATCATTTTTTCGCGGTTGCCCTTTTCGACGCTGGCTTCGTTCAGCGCCCAGTCGCTGTGCACGCGTTTGCCGTCATTCCAGACTTCCACGTCGATTGCCATGCGTTCTTCAACGGTGTATTCGTTGTTGACGATGCAGCGAACGGTTTCGGTCAGGTCGCTCTCTTCGGATTCGGCGAGGAAGCCGACGTGCCCCAGGTTCACACCGATGAGCGGAACACTGGTTCGGCGCACCATTTCTGCGGCACGAAGAATCGAACCGTCACCGCCGAGCACCACACCGAGTTCAATATCGATGAGCGCCACGGATTCATGGACGACCTGCACGGGGACGGGCTCGTCCCAGTTTTCGCTCAGGGTTTCCAGATCGGAGCGAGTCATGACGGGTGCGAGTCCCTCTTCGTAGAGCTGGGTGCATGCCTGTCGGGCGGCATCTCGTGCTTCTTTGCGCCCCACATGGGCGAAGACGAGAATCTTACGGTGACGTTGTTCCACCGAGTCTTCAAAACCATGACGTTCGAAACTGTGGTATTCGGAACTATGACGCGCACCTGCGGCAACTACCTGTGCGGTTGCTTCCTGCGGTGCGTGGCTTTCGTGTTCTGCCATAACGACTCTCTCCCATCGGGTGTTGAGATCGGGATGTTGAGATGGTGTATCTACACCTATCATACCGAATATGTTCTCGAAGATTTTCTAAAGAGCTATATTTTTAGAAAATTATTTCGAATAGCGTACGGCTGGGGTATCTCTAAAATACCTGTAAAAATACCTGTAAAAATACCTGCGAATAGCGCGGCAGCCTGAGAAAGCCCCGCCCTCAACGCGTCCTGCGTTACCGAGCGGTTTCTCTCAGACTGCCTTAGCACTATTTATTTTCGGCACTATATTTACTTTCGACACCGTTGAATAGGGAGTTGTAAAAAAGTTCCCTTAGCCTGCACAGCAAGATAATTTCGAAACATCTTTGTCAAAAGTTAGGACAGCCAGCTTCAATCCTTCTGCCATTGTTAGATATGGAGCCATCGTTTCTCTCAGATCTCCAACAGTTAAACCGAATTTCACAGCTAATGTTGCTGCATAAATTACGTCTCCTGCGTTTTCTGCCACTACATGCGCCCCTAACACTTTCAATGTTTTCGCGTCTGCCACTAATTTGAAAACACCTGTTGTTTCCCGATTAACGAGCGCTCTTGGAACAGCATCCAACGGCAATACCGATGTTTTCACTTCATATCCTTTTTCTTTTGCCTGTTGCTCCGTTAAACCAACCGTTGCAATCGATGGAGAAGTAAACGTAACGCCTGGAACCACTTCTAAATTGACCTTTTGATTTAGTCCTCCGATTGCATTACGAGCAGCAAGTCCACCTTCATAAGCAGCTACATAAACAAATTGGGGACCGAGAGTGACATCTCCAGCTGAATAAATTCGGGAATTGGTCGTTTTAAGATAATCATCAATGACAATTTCACCACGGGAACCAACTTCAACGCCTGCTGCATGTAAGTTTAATGATTCTGTATTTGGTTTTCTTCCAGTGGCAATTAGCAATTGTTCTGCTTCAATAATTCGCTTTTTACCATTTATCTCAACATGAACTTTTTTAATGTCTCCATCTTGCTCAACTCGTTCATAGGTTGCACCTGTTACTAAATTAATTCCCTGTTCTGTTAAGGCCTTAGTAATGGCTTCTGAAATTTCAGGATCGTATTCTTTTAATAGACGCTCGCTTCTTTGAATCAAAGTGACTTCTGACCCGAGGTTATGAAATAGTTGTCCTAATTCCATGCCGATATATCCTGAACCAATTACGGTAAGACGATTTGGAACCTTCTTTAATTCCAATAAGCTAGTGCTTGTTAAATAATCTACTTCATCTAATCCGGGAATATTAGGTGCAGTTGAAGAAGCACCTGTAGCTATTAAAAATCTTTTGGCTGTGATTTGATTGCCATTTACTTCAACTGTATTTTCATTTACGAATTTTGCTTCACCTTTTATTAATTCAAAACCATAATCATCAATTAAATTCACATATTTTTCATTTCGCATCTCGGTTACTAAATCATTCTTTTGTTTTACTAATGGCGCTAAATCAACACTTGAAGCCGAAGTGTGTAATCCCACAAATGGATTATTTTTTGCTAGATGATTGATTTCCCCTGCTCTTAATAAGGTCTTAGAAGGAACGCATCCGACATTAACGCAAGTTCCACCCACCGTTCCACGCTCAATCATAGCCACTTTTGCGTTCAAAGTAACGGCTTCAATGGCAGATGAAAAGGCAGCTCCACCAGAACCGATGATGATGTAATCATAATCATAGTTACCTTCATCATTTAAACTTACATCTGTCCTTTTTTCCGATTGCACTTGTATTTCTTCTGCTTCGCCCGGGTGATAATTTGCGTCAGCAATCGCCTTTATTGCACTTTCAACCTCAATATCATCGGGCAGTTCAAATACTGCTTCACCACGACGATAACTAGACTCAATATTTTTAGCACCTATCTTTTCAAGTGCTGATTCTACGTGTTTTTCACAACCCGTACAAGTCATTCCTGAAATGTTTACCTTAAATTTATTCATAAAAAAGCTCCTTTCGTTTGTTAATGTTTCTATTATAACATAGTTTCAATTCGTTTTAAATCCTCTATTTGTTTTTGCACTTCCTTTTGTTTTTTAGAAACAAATTCGAACATATCTTGACAACGAACTTCATCTTTATCTACAACACCAAGTAATTTATAAATCTCACTTAAAGAGAAACCAAGTTCCTGTATTCGTTTATTAAACCCAACACGCTTAACGTCATCATATGAATATATCCGATAACCAGCTTCCGTTCGGTGAGGTTCTTGTAATAAATTTTTTCGCTCGTAATATCTGATCGTTTCTTTATTAACTCCACATTTATCTGCAAACTCACTAATGCGATAAATCATCTTATTTCACCCCCTGAATATTATAAACCATGTACCATAGTACACGGTCAAGTAAATTGGACTATTTTATTTTTTTCCCAAAGTATCACTCGTATGTGATTGATACTTTTATATAATACTATTGATTATCCTAACATCCCACCAGAAAATCCGATTTAAACACCAGTTGTTTTTAAACTATTAAGAAAGTAATTCCACTATATATTCCGAAGACCCTTTATTTTTTGCACCATAGGAAGTACTCTACGTTGCCGTCCTGTCCGGGGAGCGGGCTGGGTTCCATACCCATCACACGCAATCCGTGGCTGACCGCAGATGCCTGAACTTTTTCTACTGCTTCACGGCGGGCGGATTCTTCGTGCACCACTCCCCCACGTCCGATGCGATGCTTGCCGACCTCGAACTGCGGCTTGACCATGAGCACCAGGTCGCCGCCGGTTTCGGTGGCGTTCGCTAGCGCCTCCATAACCAGGGTCAGCGAGATGAACGAGAGGTCAGAAACCGTCAGTTCGACCTGCCCACCAATGTCTTCGGGCTTCATATAGCGAACGTTGAGTCCTTCGTACACGCCGACTCGCGGTTCTTCGCGTAGCGCGTCCACGAGCTGCCCGTGTCCTACGTCAACGGCGGCTACGTGGGCGGCTCCTCGACGAAGCAACACGTCGGTAAAGCCTCCGGTGGATGCTCCCGCGTCCAGGCAACGCTTGCCTTCTACCTCGATATCGGGGAACGCGTCGAGGGCACCGGCGAGCTTGTGCCCTGCGCGGCTGACGTATTCGGTCAGCTCGCTCTGGCGCACGTAGAGGGTGTCCTCCGGGCCCACGAGCATGGACGCTTTGCGCGCAACCTTGCCGTTGACTTGCACGTCCCTTGCCGCGATGAGTTTTGCGGCGAGGGTTCGGGAACTCACGAATCCGGCTTCGACCAGGTATTTATCGAGGCGCACGGTGTCCTTGTCTTCTTTCTGTCGTCGTCTGGTGATGTCATCGTCTGGTGACGGGTTATCTAGTGTCACCTCAGAGCATTGCTGTTCTGAGGTGACACCGCCGCGAACTAGGAGAGGTTTTCGAGGTCTTTCTCCAGCTGCTCACTCATCGTTTCGAGGCGCTTGACGCGCTCTACGGGATCCATGGCGAGGGTCGCCGCGAGTTGGCGCTCGAATTCTGCATCAAGCTCAGCGGTTTCCTCTGCCGTGCTATTAGTCTCCGGTTCTTTAGGCACCGGGGATCCCCTGGATGTTGGGGCGTGCGCCCTGTTCGGGGTTTGCCGCCCACCATGCCGCGCAGGCTACACGCCATGCTTCGGCTTCGCTCTCGCTGCCCGCGAATGCTTCGGTGTCTTCAATCTCGGGGCCGGTCAGGCTCAGGTTTTCACCGCGAACTCGGGCCTGCCAGGTGGGGCCGGTTGCGGTGACTTCATAGCCTTCGTAGAGCACCTCAATTGCGGGGTAGGGTGCGAAGAAGTCCTCGAGGGTGCGCAGAATATAGGTCGGACGCTGGTTCGGCACGGCCTCGATGACGTCCTGGTAGGTCTGTACGCCGGTTAGGACGAGGGCGCCGTCCATCTTTGCGTTGTTGGCGCCGAGAATGTCGGTGTCCAGGCGGTCGCCCACGATAACGGGGCGGCTGGAGTTCACTGCCTTTGCTGCAGTGTGGAAGATGGGTGCTTCGGGCTTGCCCGCGACGAGCGGGGTGCGGCGGGTTGCACTTGCCACGGCTGCTACGAGGGTGCCGTTACCGGGTGCCTGGCCTCGTTCCTTGGGGATGCTCTGGTCGGTGTTGGTGGCAATCCAGAGGATGTCGGGGTTTGCGAGGGTGTAGGCGGCTTCCGCCAGGTCTTCCCAGCCGATCTTGGGGTCGAAACCCTGGATGACGGCTACGGGGCCTTCTTCTTCCTTGCGTACGGTTTCGAGGCCTACCGCACGAACGCAGTCGGCGAGTGCTTCGGTACCGGTGATGAGCACTTTGGAGTCTGCGGGTACGTGCTGTGCGAGCAGTGCGGCGCCTGCCTGTGCGGAGCTGACGACTCGTTCTGCTCGGGTGTGCACACCCAGTTCACGCAGGTGCTCTGCTACAGATTCTACAGAGCGCGATGCATTGTTGGTGACGAAGATGACCGGTACATTGAGTTCTTCTTCGGCGCGGTTGAGCGCTTCGGGTGCGCCTTCGATGGCGAAGGGACCCGCGTAGACTACGCCGTCCAGATCGGAGAGGAGGGCATCGTAGCGGGATAGGAGTGCGTTCGTGGTCATAGAGTGTTCCTCTCGGGGTCTCTGGCGGTTGTCGCTATTAATCGTACCTGTTAGACACTCTAGCGTTGTCGCCTTCGGGCGATTATATGGAAAACCGCTGGACGCTCTCCCCTGCTTGGGTGTGGCGTCCAGCGGTTTCACGCTGACACTTAGGTCACGTATTTAGAATTCTTAGATTCTCTGCAGTCTTATTCTGCGGAGGTTTCTTCTGCTTCTTCAGTCTTGGGAGCTTCGGTCTTCTCGTCCTCAGCTACTTCTTCTGCAGTTTCGATTGCTTCCTCTTCTGCGGAAGCTTCAGCGGTCTCTTCAGCTTCTTCTGCGGTCTCAGTGAGTTCTACGGACTTCTCTTCCTGCTCGAAGAGGCCAGCTTCACCGAACATGTCGAAGATTTCGGGTTCTGCGAAATTGCCCTGGCCCAGTGCTGCTTCTGCCATGAATGCGAGGCGTGCCCAGCGTTCTGCTTCCTGGTTACGGCCTGCGTTAGCCAGCGCGTCGGAGTATGCGCTGAACAGACGGGGGCTGTACTCGAAGGCGCGCTTGGGGTTCAGCTGAGGAATCTGCAGCGCTACGACGGCCTCGGACTTCTTGCCCTGATCGCTGAGGATACCGGATTCAACGATGGCGAGCTCTACGCGCACGTTAGCGGGCAGTTCTTCCTTCTTGAATTCTGCAATCATTTCCATTGCCTTGGGCAGGCGGCCGAGCGCGCGTTCGCAGTCCACCAGCAGTGCCAGGTGGTCTACGGAGCCGCTAATACGGCGGTGGGTGCGCAGTTCGCGCAGTGCCAGTTCGAAGTCTTCTGCAACGTATGCGGCGACGCCAACGGCTTCGCGTACTGCGGCAATACGGCCTGCACTGCGGGATGCGGCAACGGCGTGTTCCAGCGCAAATTCGGGGTCGATGTCGAGGTAGCGACCAGCCATGGCGAGGTGCTTTGCGACGGTTTCTGCGTTGCGAGGTTCCAGGGCGCGCAACTGACGGAAGGTTGCGCCGTCCAGCTCGCGACCGGTGATGTCGTCATCAATTTCCGGTGCCTTGGGCTTTGCGGGGCGGTAGCCTGCACGGCCACCGATGCTGCGTACTTCTTCGCGAGGTACTTCAGCCTCGGGACCGTTGGAGCGAGGTGCCTTGGATCGGGAGTCGGAGCGACGGCCGTCGAACTTCTTGCCTCCGCGGTCGTTACGCTTGAAACCGCCCTTGCCGCCAAAGTTCTTGCCGCCCTTCTTGGAGCGGAAGTCCTTTCCTCCGCTGTTCTTGCGGTGCTGGCGGGGGCCGGAGCCGTTAGACTCGTGACGGGGGGTCTCAGACATGAATCTCCTTGGGAGGTATCCGCCAGTGTGGGCGGGTAGGGTATGCAGTCGATTCGGGCGAACCGCTGCCTGAGGCATCAACTCTATGAGGGGTGCTTTAGATACACCCGCTAATGCCTAAACATAAGCCATACCATTCTAGTATAGAGAGCACCTTCCGCGCACCCGTACTGATGGGATGTTAAAGACAAATGGGGAGGCCTAACGACCTCCCCAAACAAAAATAGCCCCGGCGAAGCCGGGGCTATTGAATAATAAAGCGGCAATAACCTACTCTCCCACACCCACAAAAGTGCAG